>JANOKK010000353.1:0-10252 GCA_031419255.1 Betaproteobacteria bacterium | reverse complement strand
CGCGCTACCGAAATCGGCGTAGTCCGCGCATTTAACGGTACTCAGGCGTTCGAATTTTCCGCGCTCGGTCTCCAGCGCAAAGCGCGCGTAGGTGCTGCCGATATCGGCCAGCAGACGGGCACCATCATTGAACGGCATGTGTCTTCCTTCCCTTCACCCGCGTCGGCGACATTTCGCCGCGGCAGTTTATGCGTTTCATCAACACCGGGAACTCGGGTGAGCGCCACCAATGGGCACTTTTCGGCACCGGTTACAGCCCATTATGGCATGTAGGCAAATTACAAGCGGTTCGTGGCCTGTTTTTCGCTATTTTTGGCACTTCCCTTCCTCGCTCTATGAAATATTCCAGCAAATTTGCCCATAATTTCACGCAGAACTGAAAAATTCCTCGAATTGACGTTTACATATTCATGTAGTTTTGCTACTTTAGCAACTTGTCATTAATGTGCCGAATGGGCACTTGTATTCACATCTACTTTTGCCCTTGTTGGCGTCAAATGGCGTCCCCGCAGGATTCCGTTGACTTCCCTGAACTTACTCGAAATCGCTGACCTCCGCACATGCTGAAACGCTCGTTAATGCTACACCCCGCATGGGCAGGTGGTTTCGTCGTCAATTCTAGAACGACTGCGGCATTGTGCATGAACCGCGTTTCCGGGATCGATGCATGCCTCGCATAAGTCTGTCCGATGCTTGTCCGCTGTTGGTCGCCGACGTTGGCGGCACCAACGCGCGCTTTGGCTGGGTCGAACGTGCCGGCGCACCGTTGACCGGCGTGGAGACGCTGCTGTGCGCGGATTTTCCGCGCCCGCAAGATGCGGTACTCGCCTATCTCAACGCGTATCAACATGGCGCGCGGCCGAAGCGGGTGGCGATCGCGATCGCGAGCGTGATTTCGCCGGGCCCGATCAAGGTCACCAACAGCCATTGGGTGCTCGATCGCGCCGAGTTTGCGCGCGCGGTCGGCATCACCCACGTCGATGTGTACAACGATTTCGAGGCGATCGCGCTGGTGCTGCCGCACCTGGGCGCGAGCGACTATCGGCTACTCGGTGCATCGGTGCCAGATGAAAATTTCGCCATGGGAGTGATTGGGCCCGGAACCGGGCTCGGCGTCGCCGGCGTGGTGCCGTTGCGCGGTTTGCCGGGGCGCTGGCAAACCGTGTGCGGCGAAGGTGGCCACGCGACGCTGGCCGGGGCATCGGCCTACCAGCGCGACATTTTGCGGGCCGCATACAGCGTTTATCCGCATGTCTCCGCCGAACGCCTCGTCTCCGGCATCGGCTTGCCGACGCTGCGCCGCGCGGTCGCGGACGTTGAGGGATTGACGGTCGGCGCGGACTTGAGCGCCGAAGAAATCGGCACGCGGGGCGCTAACCGCGCCGACCCGCTTTGCGAGAAAACGATGGAGGCGTTCTGCGCGTTCCTCGGCTGCATTGCGGGCAACCTTGCGTTGACGCTGGGCGCGCGCGGCGGCGTTTTCATCGCCGGCGGCATAGTGCTGAAACTCGGCGATTTCTTCGCGGCATCCGGCTTTCGCGAGCACTTTGAATCCAAGGGACGATACGTGGAATACCTGCGCGCGATTGCCACCCCCGTCATCACGTCGGCCAATCCGGCGTTGCAGGGCCTGGTGTTGCATGAAACGCAGGATGCTGCGGAATCCTGATTTCGATTGCCGATTGCCGATTGCCGGGTGACGGGACAAGAACTTCGTCATTTCCGCAAGTGTCGCGCCACGCAGGCGTCGTCACAGGGAAAGCTCTTCAAATTAGCCTGTCATCCTGAGCGACGCGAAGGATCTCGTCGCATGAACAAGATCCTTCGCTTCGCTCAGGATGACAGTCATTGCATTGACAGCAAATGGATTCCCGTGTCTGCGGGAATGGCAGGCTATTTTGAGTTCGCCGCGCGGATTCCGAATTGCAAATGGACACGGCGCCCGCATTCAATGGACTACAAAGACCGCTGCGCTGCGCGGGGGAATCGTAAATGCTCCCTCCGCAGCATTGAATTTGGCCCCGTGCGCGACGCGCTGATCTGCGGCACCGGGATGCACATGAACCTGGTGCAACACAAAGCGTTTTCCCTGCGCGTCGTCGATACGCAGTTCGACAGGATTCTTGTCGACGTTGATGAAGTACATCACTTCACGAAACTTCGCGCCTGAATATTCTGCGCCACTCAGCTTGCCCGCGATCAGCGTGGGCGTTTGTTTCGAACCTGCGTTCGGAAAAGTGAGCCGCGAAACGATCTCAGCACTCGTCGGCAATCGAAACAGCGGCGTGCTGGCGCGAATTTTCAGCAGGTCTTCAAACGCGCGCCGCGTCCAGGCGATGTCTGCGGGTCTCGGTTTGATCGCCGCGTTCGCGAGCAACGGTTTGATCAGCGCGTATTCATTGGCGTTGTCGCCCTTTGGCGGCATCCCGGTCGCGAAATAATTATCGATGCCGCGCCAATCGATGCGGTTAAACCAATCGCCCGAATCGTAGCTGTTGCGATCCAATGATTTACTGCGCAGCAATTCGCCGCCCGCATGAAAATACGCCACACCTTGGCTGAATGCGTTGATCGCAAGACCCAGAATTTGCACGCGCGCGCGATCCTCGCGCGAGGTTTCAAGCGGTAATTTGTAGACGTTGATATCGAACAAGGTTTGGTTGTCGTGGTTCTCGACGTAGTTCACTACTTCCGCCGGTTCACTCGCGAAACCGGCCGGCTGGCCACTGTAATCGATGCGATGCAGCGGCAACGTTTCATCGCGATAAGTCTTCAGCGGATAGTCGCGGATCGAGCCGGCCAGCCCAACGCGCACCATGTCGGCGGTACGCAGCAATTCATCGGCCGAAACCGGTGGTGCCAAGGCATTGCGAGCATAGCCAAGGCCATTGATGTAACCCTGCTTCTTGATGAGATCCATTCCACCATCGGCGGCACCGCCGCCGCGCACCGCATCGCGCGCGCGATCGCTGAAAGTACCGATGCCGGTTCCATTGAGCGACAACTGCGAGGCCTGTACGAAGCGCGCGCCATCCACGACCTCCGCAAAATTCCAGCCTTCGCCGATCAACTGAATGTCGCGCCCGGTGGTGGCCTTGAGCCGCGCTTTCAAATCCACGATCACCGCGCGTGGCTGGTGACCCATCAAATCAAAACGAAACGAGTCGATCTTGTATTCGCGCGCCCACGTCAAGACCGAATCGACCATCAACTTGGCCATCATCATGTTCTCGGTCGCGGTGTTATCGCAGCAGGTGGATCTTTCGACTTCACCCTTCGCGTTCAGGCGGTGGTAGTAACCCGGCACGATCCGATCCAGCACCGATTTTTCATGCTGGCCGGAGGCGGACGTGTGGTTGTACACCACGTCCATGCCGACACGCAGGCCGATTTTGTGCAATGCCGCCACCATCTGCCGGAACTCGATAATGCGGCGCGCGCCATCCGCCGCATTGGTGGCAAAGCTGCCTTCGGGTGCCGTGTAATGGAGCGGGTCGTAGCCCCAGTTGAAGCAATCGCGCGCGCTCACCGACATCACCGCCGCCTGCACCGCTTCGCCCGTAGCCGATGGGTCGATACCCTTGAGTGACGGCGTCACGCACCCGGCCTCCGGCACGGTCGCTAAATCAAACACCGGCAACAGGTGAACGTCCGTCATGCCGGCATCCGACAGCGCCTTCAAATGTTTCATCCCGCGCGAATTGAATTGCGTGAAGCCGGTGTATTTGCCGCGATGTTTAGGCGCAACGCTCGCGTCGTTGATCGAAAAATCGCGCACATGCAATTCGTAAATCACCATGTCGGTCTGGTTTTTGACTTTTGCCGGCAGGCGATGCGTATCCCAACCCGGCGGTTTCAGGCGCGCATCTTTTAAGTCGGCGATGGCGCTGCGTTTTGAATCCGTCGTGAGGCTGATCGAATACGGATCGGTCACGCGATTTCTCACCACGCCCACGCCCGCCACCGGGACATCGACGAGGTAGGTGTAGTAGCGGCCTTTGAGGTCGCGCAATTGAAGGTGCGACCAAATGCCGGTGGCCGCATTGAGTTGCAATTCCCGGATCTCACGCGCGCCACCTGCGCCGGTGTCGTAGAGGCAAACCGCCGTGCGCTGCGCGGTTGGTGCCCACAATTGGAATTGCGTACCTTTTGCCGAGACTGTCGCGCCCAGATTTTCGGATTCACCAGCGGCCCGATACAAATCATCCAGCGCACCGGCAAGCTGTACGTTTGTCGCGTCGATGACCTTGCCGTCAGCGTCTTCTTTGACCAGTACCAGTTGCTGCGTATGCCGCGCTTTCATACCCGCAAGCGCATCCGCGCGCAACGCCAGTACTGGGCCGGTCGCGAGATACTTGAATCGCTGTGCCACGTCGGCCGGCACTTCACCCGCGAACACATCCGCTGACATCGCGCCGTCAGCACCCGTCACAGCCGCCGTCGGCGTGGCGACAATCTGTCCGCGCGCGGAATAGTAGAGGCGAAAATCTCCGGTGGCATCGATGCCGGGCCATTTGAGAAATTGCCGGTTCAACCAAACCGCGCGCGCATTCGGTGTATTTTTCACATTCAGTGTCGCGTCTGACACCGCCGACGCCAGAACGGTTTGAAAAGCCGGTTGATCACAGGCTTCCCGCAATGCCAGGGCGGTAATTTCCGCGTGGCCTTCCTTTGCGGCCAATAGATACGCCAACATCAAGACGAGCATCACCATACCTGTCGATGCAAAATTGGGATGATTCTTGTGGTGAGATTTCATTCGCAACACCTCGTGGGCAGACGTGTGAAAAACTAAAAATGTAATAAAACTACGTCGATTATCACCCATTTGCGATTTTATTTTGCCTCGCCAAAAAATGGGGATGTACGTCTAATTTACTTCGTTGGCGCGGGCTCATTTTAAGACGTGGCCTATGAATATCGATCCAAATTTTGTAATATCACTACATCTCTTTGACGCCCCGCCAGGAACCACGATGCCCAGCCTAAAATCCCGTTCTCGCGTCCGCAAAGTCGCACACGTAATGGGCAGTTTGCTACTGTCGATTTCGCTTGCATCTTGTGTCGGCATGCACAAACCCGGCCGCGAAAATGTTGCGCCGTCCGCACCCACATTGGATATCAGCGCGGTCAACATTGTCGATCCCGGTAGCCGCCTGTCCGTCGGCTGGCAACACGGTGCCCTCATGGAGATTTTTGTGCGCGGCTGGCGCGACAGCGATGGCGATGGCATCGGTGATTTACGCGGCCTCACGCAAAGCCTGGATTACCTGCGCGACCTCGGCATCAAGGGCATCTGGTTGATGCCGATCACGCGTAGCGCCGATGGCGATCACGGCTATGCGGTCACCGATTTTCGCGCCATTGAACCCGCCTACGGCACGCTCGCCGATTTCGATGAACTGCTGCGCGAAGCGCACGCGCGCGGGATCGGCGTGGTGATGGATTACGTCATCAATCATAGTGCGGCGAGCCATCCGCTGTTTGCCGATGCGGCCGCCGCGCGCACCAGCAAATTTCGCGATTGGTATCTGTGGAAAGACCCCGCTCCCGCTGGCTGGGACATCTGGGGAAAAAATCCGTGGCATCCAACGCCAGGTGGATCGTATTACGGCACCTTCGGCCCGCACATGCCTGACTTCAATCTGGAAAATACGGCGGCGCTCGACTACCACCGTGCAAGCCTGCGGTTCTGGCTGAATCGCGGCATCGATGGTTTTCGTTTCGATGCGGTCCCGCATCTGGTGGAACGCAGCGCCAAGGATTGGAACGATCAGCCGGAGAGTTACGCGTTGATGGCGCAGGTGAACGCGCTGATGGCGGCGTACCAAAACCGCTACATGGTGTGCGAAGCGACCGCCAACCCGACGCGCTGGGCGGCACCCTACATTTGCGGCAGTTCATTTGCGTTCGGCTTTGAACACAAGATCATCGATGCCGCGCGCGGCAAAGCGGACGCCATTGTCGCGGTGTCGGATTACTTCAAGACGGCACCGTTGACGATGGCGACGATGTTGTCCAACCACGATATTTTCGCCGGCGAGCGATTGTGGGATCAGCTCAAAGGCAACGCCTCGCAATATCGATTGGCGGCGGCGACCTACTTGCTGATGCCCGGCACGCCGTTCATCTATTACGGCGAGGAGATCGGCATGGGTGGCGTGAATAGTCTGGTGGCCGATGCCAAGTTGCGCACGCCGATGAGCTGGAGCGCCGAGGTCGCGGGCAAGGATGCATTCACGGCCGGCAGCGCGCCACCGTACCGCCCCATTTCCGATAATGCCGCCACGCACAACGTCAAACGCGCACTCGCGGATCCGCATTCCATTTTGGCGTTTTACAAAACGATGCTGCGTTTGCGCAATACATTGCCATCCATCGCGCGCGGCCGTTACGAACACGCGAAGGTGAGTGGCAGCGTGATGAGCTACCAGCGTAAATTTGAGGGCGAAAACACGTTGGTCATGATCAACTTTGGCGAGAATGCGGCAGCGGTCATCGTCGGCGAATTGCCGGGTGGCGCGACGCTGGTGTCGGCGTACCCGGAGAGTGCGGGCGCGATCACTGTTGGCGGCGATGGCAACGCGCAGGTCACGATGGAACCACAGTCGGTGCGGGTGTTGCGAGTCAAGTAATCGCGAGTACCGGCGCGGCTTTCCGGGTAAATGCTCTGAAACCCTCGCCAATGCTAGCGTTCCTCAACTGGGTACTTTTATTTACCCTGTCATTCTCGCGAACGCGGGAATCCAAATTTTGTAAACTTTCGAGATATAACGAGAAATGGATCCCCGCGTTCGCGAGGATGACGGGTTTTTAGAAGTACCCAACTCCCTCGAACGGATACCGCACACCTACCTCACGCCGTATCTGATCCATCCACGCAAGCGTTTCCCGCGTCTCTTCGTGCGGCATCAGGGCGCTTTCGATCTTGCCGGCGGCGATGCAGCGCATGGCTTCCTCGATTTCGCCTTCGAATCCATTGATGCGCCAGGGCTGCTCCCGCGTGACCGGAGCGGCACCGGTCTGTGCGAGCGTCGCGGCGGTGCCGCTCCAGAAATGCCGGTGGAGGGTGATCGTGCCGCGCTCGCCGAAAATGCGGAACGTATCGTCGCCGCTGCCATCGAGGCTGCATACAAACTGCGACGTGACGCCCTCCGGAAACGAGATGGTGGCGGTGGTGCGATGATCCACTCCCGTCGGGCCGATGATCGCGGAAGCGTGAATCTGCGTGGCTGGTGGGCAGCGCCCCAGTACCGCTTCCATGACCCATCGTGTGACGGTCAGGTTGTAGATGCCGATATCGAGCAGCGCGCCGCCGGCTTGCGCGGGATCGAACAGCCGCGAGGCGGGATTAAACGGTGCGTTGAAACAAAAGCTCGATTGCATCGATCGCAGCGCGCCAATCGCATTGGATTGCAGCCAATGCCGCACCTCGGCATAGATCGGCAGAAACCGCGTCCACACCGCTTCCATCAGGAACACCTTGCGTTGCCGGCTAAGCGCAATCAGCGATGCCGCCGTCACCGCATCGGTCACCAGCGGTTTTTCGCACAGTACCGGCTTGCCCGCTTCCAGGCTACGCCATATCGCCTCGACATGAAAGGCGTGCGGCGTGGCGATGTAGACGGCATCAACCGTCGGGTCATTGAGTACGGCGGCGATGTCGGTCGTCGCGAGCGAGTTTGATTGACCGGATACCGCGCTGCTGGGGCACCACTGATCGGCGAAGGCGCTCGCGCGGGCGAGGTCGCGCCCTTGTATGCGCGCGAGGGTGGTGCCGTCGATGCGCGTGACGGCGTCGGCGAATTTATGCGCGATGGGTCCGGGGCCGATGATGGCCCAGCCGAATGGTTTCATGGTGGTTTAGTAATCCCTGTTCGATACGGTCGGCATCGGCTTTCAGTGCTTGTTCAAGCGTAGTGTGGAGCGCCGTGAGTATGCCCGACCCGGTGCCCCGGCGATACGTTGGCCTCTCCGCATCATCAGGCTACTTTAGCCAACACGGCTGGAACGGCATGCGGGAGGCGGAATTCATGTCAGCTTGATTCGGAGCGTCGCTCTATTTTTTTGATCAGTCCCGGTACGCGCGCCTGACTGCCTGAATCTGTCGGCAACTGACCGGGCAGCGCATCCCTGAAATCCCGGTTATCCAGAAGTTGCTTGAACTCGATGGCAAGATACGCGCGCAACGCCAGCGGTGATGGCGTCACTTCATCAACCAATGTTGCGCGGCCATCGACAACGGTGACGACATCCTCAAGGTCGTTACTCGCCATGTAGTTGCCCTTGCCCCGCCCGTTGAACGCCTCCAGTTTGGTACCCAGGACTACCGGCGCCGTGACGAGCTTGATGACCCATTCGTTCGGCAGCGTCACCTTGATGCCGCTCACCACCGCCAACGAATACCAGCGGTTATGGAAGCCGAGAGTCCCCTCGGCGGTCGACATCAGGTCGACCGTACCGTCCCGGAATTTCCACCGGCCGATCGGCGCATCAACGCCCATATTCCAAAGTGGCTGGGATGGCGCGCTGGGCGCGGACTTCGCAAAAAGCGCCGACATTCAAATCTGCTTGCTGGGAAATCGACCATGGCTCTTCAGGCTGTGGTCGAGACGGTTGGCAAATTTCATGGAAGCACTCACGCGAAGGCTTCAGCGGGCGCGAGAAGCTTTCCGCCTTCAGGCAGATACAGGTGAGTACGCGGCGACAGACGGCAAGGCAGCGACGGGCGAGACATGGGTTGTCGAACGATGAGTGAGGGCTGAGCGTGGGCTTGCAATTGTGGGCCGGCAGCGTGCTGCCTGCGTTGGGGCGGTGCCGATCGCGTGAAGGAGCGAGCCCACCCAGACTCACCGTCGCCATCGTCCCGGCGGAAATTGACCGAGACGCACCGCTCGGCTACCATATCGCCTGTATATGGAATATGGGTGGCCCGTATGAAGACAACCGTGGAAATTTCCGACGACTTGCTGGTGAAGGCCAAAGCCGTCGCCCGCCGCGAAGGTGCCACGCTCAAACTACTCATCGAGGAAGGATTGCGCCACGCCATACAGGTGCGCAAGCAGCCATCGAAAAAAGCGTTCCGCGTGGTCGCGTTCAAAGGCGATGGGCTAACCCCCGAGTTTGCGAGTGCGGGTTGGGATCGCCTGCGGGACGAGATTTACCGTGATCGCCATTGACACGAATTTGCTCGTCTATGCGTTCCGCGCGGAGATGCAGTTTCACCGCGATGCGGCGGCGCTGATCGAGTCGCTCGCCGCCGCCCCCGCGCGCTGGGGTATACCGTGGTCATGCGCACACGAGTTCTACGCGGTCATCACTAATCCGAGAATATTCAAGACGCCCACTCCCGTGCAAACGGCACTCGCCCATCTGCGCGCGCTGGATTCCGTGGTCAACCAGGTTTGGTTGGGCGAGGAAGAGGGCTACCTCGAAACGCTCGACGCAGTGGTTTCTGCCGCCAAGGCGCAGGGTGGTCAGGTTCATGACGCGAGGATTGCCGCCATTTGCATCAACCACGGTGTTCGCACACTTTGGTCTGCAGACCGTGACTTTTCGCGCTTCAAGGGTATCGCCGTAGAGAATCCGCTGATCGTGATGTAGGGCTCAGGTGGCGGACTTCGAGGCAGGCAGACGGCGATCCATTTGTCGAGCGCGCGGTGGTTTTAGTCGCGAGTTCAAAGGCGTCAGCAGAAAATACTGCGCTTGTCGCTGGCGGTTGTCTTTCACAAACCCTATGGTAGACCCTGCGTGCATTCGCTCAAGTGAAGGTTTGATTGCGTACTTTCCTTGATCGGTGCCAACTCGAGAACCTTCATTTCGACCTTTTCACACGCGGCAATCAGACTCACCACGATGTGCATGATGTTGTAGGCGTTTCATTGTGTCTTTAACGAAAGGAAATAAAGGGCCGTGCTCGATTCATTTTCTGGACTACTCAACCGAAATCACTATAGGCTTTTCGTCTCTCTTCCGTGAATCTGAGTATTGATTCACGTAACCGACGCGAGCGCGCAGTACGTTTATGCTTACGTCCAGAAAAACTCATCATATGATTATCGAATGGCAAAAGTTGGCAGTCGTCGATTTTTCCCAACATCAGCCGCAAAGCCGCCGCGACGCCCTTGACCGAACCATGCAGATAAAAGGTGTCAGCTTTGAATGGCACTTACATAAGAGTTTTGGATGTCCGGCGAAGGGAATTTGTGCGTCAAAGGGCACCCATAAACAGTGTCGCCCCGGCGCAGGCCCA
>JANOKK010000352.1:0-1893 GCA_031419255.1 Betaproteobacteria bacterium | reverse complement strand
CTCGCTGCGCAATAATTCGGTTCGAGGTGATGCACGTTGCATATCGCGTTCACGCTGCTTCCAACTCCTTGAATGGCATTTTATTGAGCAGCAGGCGGTGGATGTCGGCGTGCGTCAGTTTTTCTTTTGGCTGATTACCAGCGTGCCAATCAGCATTAGCCGCAAATGAAGCGTAGCGCAATCGAGGACGGTTTTTGTCATGCAGACATCATCCCGGAATACGCTACGCTTCTTCCGGGCTACGGGCTGTTTGGCACCAACGACAGCGAAAATTTTCCAATGGATGTCCTTTACAACGTATTGATTTCATTGTCAAAAAAGCTGTTTCTTGAGAGCTTGTCGAAGGGTCTCGGACATCCAGCCCTTCGACAGGCTCAGGGCGAACGGGGAATATTGAGCGGCGCGGTCAGTTTCGGTCACGTCCCGCGACCCCGCGACGGCGGCTCCTGCGGCGCATCGCCGGTCGCTTTCGATTCCTGCACGCGAGCCAAACTGTTGGCTCGCTCGGGTGCCCCAAGAGCAACGCATCATCCTTCACATTTAGCGACCGACGGGATCGACTTCCCCGCGCACACCAAATGACGGCAGTGCGTGTGTGTCGATTTGAAATGAAGAGACTATCGATATCGCGGTTTTTCCACCATCGCAGCACGCAGGATCTCATTGAGTCGACTCTGGTAGCCCTTTCCTTGAGCCTTGAGCCAAGCCAAAACGTCCGCATCAATCCTCACGGTCAATTGCTGTTTGACAGGCCGATAAGACCGCCCACGTACCGCGCCCTGCCAATCCTTGCGGGTTGTGGCGGGAAGATCAGAGAAATCAATTTCACCTTCCGGCTTGACGATCAGCGCCGCGAGTTCCTTGCGCACAGTTTCAGGTACCTTGGTCATAAGTGACCGGCCATGGCACGCCGATTATAGTTACGCCGCATAAGCGCGGATGCGGCCTTCGATCTCAGGCCAGACGCTGCGTTGCGCCACGCGCAAATCGTAGTCGGATTGAAGTCCGAGCCAGATTTCCGGGGAGACCTTGAAGTACTTTCCCAATCGCAGAGCGGTATCCGCGGTAATGCTCCGTTTCGCGTTGACGATGGCGCTTACGCGATTTGGCGGGACATCGATGCCACGCGCCAACGCATTAATGCTGATACCGAGAGGGCGCATGAATTCCTCCAGCAGGATTTCGCCGGGCGGGATGGGATCGAGAAGTTTCTTTGCCATGTCAATTTCCTATTGGTAATCCACAATTTCAACTGCAAATGGTCCACTGGCACTCCATTGAAAACAGATTCGCCATTGGTCGTTTACGCGAATGCTATGTTGTCCTGCCCGGCTGCCTTTCAGCGCTTCCAGATGGTTACCGGGCGGCACCCTCAAATCGGTTAGCGTCCGTGCCTGATTTAGATAGAGCAATTTCCGCCTGGCAGCCCGTTCAATAGCGCGGAACTGGGGTACGACTTCATCGCGAAACAAGGCCTCGGTGTCTTTGCACTTGAACGATTTGATCATTGCCGAAGGCTATTACGCGCTGCGTAATATGTCAAGAGTATCACTGTCGAGATCACACAAGTTTCACCAGGATGGAAAGGCGCCAACGCGGCGCATATCGATCACTGACCCGGTGCGAAATTATGTACTTTGATTTCCGCGCGTGAGGAAACTTTCGTGCAGGTTCGGTGGCATCGTTGGGCTAGCCTCATCAGCCCAACACTCTCAATTTGTCGATTGATGTTGGCCAAACGATAATGCCGTTTACCCTACCTGCGGGCTTGAGGCGCGCGAAAAAGTTAGCCGCCGTCAGAAAGTTATCAATGGATCAATGAGTGGCGTTCAGAATGAATGATGCACCGCACTCGCTGCGCAATAATTCGGTTCGAGGTGATGCACGTTGCAT
>JANOKK010000351.1:0-1601 GCA_031419255.1 Betaproteobacteria bacterium | reverse complement strand
GCAGTACCGAATAGTGTTTAACCAATCGCTCATAGTCCGAATGATAGGCGCGCGGCTCGATCACGTATAGGTCGCTCTTGCGAAGCGCGCTGCGCACAGCGGGAAGCTTGCTGAGCGCTTCGCCGAGACTTTGCACTTTCATCGCTGGTAGCCATACTCGCAATTGACGCAGCAGCAAGCCATCGGCAACGATGACACGTTCCGCATTACGCAGCGGTGCGAGAAATTCGGCCAGGTGCGCCGGAGAAATTTCCGCGCCAGCCTCCAATTCGAGCGCAATATCGGTGCCATCGCGTTCGCATATTGTGATCGCGCCACACAGCAATTTCCGTATTCGCGAAGGCAGTTGGCCGTCGTTAAAATAGGCTGCGCCCAGCAACAAACTCACCGGTGTTGACACCTGCGGCATCTTTACATGTCGTGACATCGACAACGCGTCGGCATACCGATTAGGCTCCAACGCCGCCAATTCACGGCGCATTCCCAACAGCATCGGCACCAACGCGATATTTTCCGGGCACACCGGCTCGCACGCCATGCACAACGTGCAGCTATTGATGGAATCGGCGATGCCCGCTACCCCGACGCCATTTTGCAACGCCTTATTGCGGCCATGCGGCGTCATGGTGATGTCGCGCGTTTGCCGCCATACGGGGCACACCAGCAGACAAAGACTGCAACCGCTGCACGCACTGTGATCCTTGCCCGTCGAATTCACCACTGCCGACATCATCAAAACACCACCCCGCGATTCAGGATCATCGCCGGGTCGGCCGCTTGTTTCATCGCCAAGTGCTTGTCCACGATGGCGTCGCCGAACACACGCCGGATGTAACCTTTCATCATGCCGCCGAAGCGGTAATAGCTGCCGCCGACATCGACACCAATATCGTAGATTGCGTTCTTGAACGATTGCAGCGTGTCGCGGCTGTAGAACTTGCCTTCCATCATCGGCTCGAATTCACAGCCATACGCCCAGCCTTCCGCGTCGGGCGGGATGCAGGACATTTCATAGTGTGGCCGGTGATCCTCGCGCAGTTTGATGCCGACGCAATACAAGGTGTAGTGTGGAAAATACTTTCGGCACACGGCATTGCCGCGCTCCACCGCTTCGACGAATCTTTCAATCGAGGTGGCGAGATCGGGAATCACCATTTGCCGGCTGCCCCAGTGCTTCCACACCGCGCGTGAAAACACCACTGTGCGATCCTGCATCACGCCATCATTCACAAATTCAGTGCGGCGGAACTCGGGAAACACATCTCGTTTGCGCTTCAGCAAATACATCGCTTCGGCGATTTTCCATGGCCGTAGCGCATAGCGCACCACCATCAAACATGCAAAACCAAATTCGCCGTAACCCCGCACCCGCGCTTGCCAATTTGCCTCGAACGCGGCTTCGCGTTCGACTGAATCGAAACCCACCAGCAGGTTCACGGCGCAATCCATAATGGTCAAGATGCCGCAGTAGTCGCTCGCATCCTGCATATCGATCATTTGCATGTCTTCGATCGCGGTGCGCAACGACGCGTAGTAAAAATAGCGCATGCGCAGCGGCGTATAGCGACGGATTTTGAGCGTGACTTCGGTGATCACGCCAA
>JANOKK010000350.1:0-4998 GCA_031419255.1 Betaproteobacteria bacterium | reverse complement strand
CTGATAATTGGTCGCGGCGGCAGCGGGACGCAAGATCATCGTCGCCATGCAAAATATCATTGTCATCCTGAGCAACGCGAAGGATCTTGACGCGACAAGATCCTTCGCGTTGCTCAGGATGACAGAAAATTTTTGATATTGATGTTTCATTACCCTCTCTCCAATACCCGCGGATCCGCCGCCGATGCGTGCTTCCTGGAAAAATATTCTTTCGACTGCATCTCTTTCAAACGCGATGCCGTGCGCGCAAATTCGGCCGAGACCATCAACGTCGCATCGCCTCCGGATGCCTGCAAGGCGCCGCCTGTACCGCGACCCACGACACGATCTTCAACCACCAGCCATTCTGGTTGGGCCTCGGCCGAGCAAATTAGTTTCACGCGCTGATCGTAAAAAACATCGACCATCCACGTCAAGCGCCGCACCACGTCGGCACGATCGCGCGCATGCAATTGCGGAATGCCCGACACCAGCACCGTGTGATACGCACTCGCGATCTCCAGATAATCCACCTGCGAACGCGCCTTCACGCACAACTCCTCAAACGTGCACCACAACACACCCTTGGCACGGCGCACAAAAGTGATTTGGCGCGCGCCGAGCATGATGTGTCCGTTCATCGAATACGTCGCCTTGGACATCGCTTCAAACGCGCGCGCGAGGGCTTGCTCGGCGGCAGATGTGACCGGCGTGTGATACACGGCAATCGATTCGAGAATGCGGCGGCGGTGATCGCGCTGCCCGGAGATTTCGACCACTTCAAGCTCGGCTTTAAGAATATCTATCGCCGGTGTGAAGCGCGCACGCTGCAAGCCATTCGGATACAAATCATCGGGCTGGTAGTTCGAGGTCATCACCAACACCACGCCTTTGTTGATCAGCATCTCCAGCAAGCGGCCAAGAATCATTGCGTCGGCAATGTCGCTCACATGGAATTCGTCGAAACAGAGCAAGCGCAATTGCCGCGCGATCGTATCTGATACCGGATCGAGCGGATCTACTTCGCCGGCATGGGCCTGCATCGCCGTGTGGATCTCGCGCATGAATTCGTGAAAATGCACGCGGCGTTTTCGTTTCAAGGTGCAAACGTTGTAGAACGCATCCATCATCAGCGATTTTCCGCGCCCAACACCACCCCACACATACAAGCCGCGCGGCGGCTTTTTGCCACCGCCGAAATTCGTCACCAGTCGGTTGATCTTGCCCCGGCGGTATTGTCGATACTGTTCAAGGTCGTCGTGCAGGCGTTCCAGATGTTGCAACACCGCAAGCTGCGCCGGGTCGGATTCAAAATCGGATTGCTGCGAAAATTTCCAATACCACTCGAGCGGGCCCGAGGCCTCGATTCGTTCGACCTCCGTGACTTCGCCGGTGATGTTCGGCAGCAAATTTGCTTCGGCGATCATCGGTGGTTTTCAAATCTGACACGTAGGGTGGACTTGTCCGCCGTCGTCACTAGCGACGGACAGGTCCACAGTACGGGATATTTGTCACGCAGAACACTAAACCCTAGCACTGGCGGGCCTTCACAGCCATTTTCGGCCTGCACTCCGCGCCCATCATAGAGTTTTGCAATCACGCCCAATGCCATGCATCACATGTTCAACGTGCGTTTATCCACTGCCAATGCTGCTTCGCGCACTGCTTCCGATAGCGTCGGATGTCCGTGCACGATGCGCGCGATGTCTTCCGAGGCGGCTTTGAATTCCATTGCGGTGACCAGCTCTTGTATCAATTCCGACGCATGCGCATGGATGATGTGCGCGCCCAATATCCGATCGGTTTTTGCATCCGCAATAATCTTCACGAAGCCGCCCGATTCACCCTGCCCCAGCGCTCGGCCATTGGCGGCGAATGGAAATTGTCCCGTCTTCACCGCCACACCTTCCGCCCTACATTGCTGTTCAGTCTTGCCGACCCACGCGACTTCGGGCGAGGTGTAAATGATCCACGGAATGGTGTTGAAATCGACGTGCGGCTTCTGGCCGGCGATGGTTTCCGCGACCGCAACACCCTCATCCTCAGCCTTGTGCGCAAGCATCGGGCCGCGCACCACGTCGCCGATCGCATACACGTTGGGTAAATTGGTTTTGCAATGGTCATCGACATCGACAAAGCCGCGCTCGGTCAATTTCAGGCCGACATTACCCGCACCGAGTCCGTCGGTGTTCGGCACACGGCCAACCGAGACGATCAATTTATCGCACTCGAGTTTTTGCGCGAGGCCTTTCTCGTCGGTGTACTCGACACTGATGCCGGTTTTTTTCTGCGCGACCTTTTCAATCTTTACACCCAGTCGAATATTCAGCGCTTGTTCTTTCGTGAATACTTTCCAGGCTTCTTTCTGGATCGCTTCATCGGTGACACCGAGAAAGGTCGGCAGGGCTTCAAGCACCGTCACATCCGAGCCCAAACGCCGCCACACGCTGCCCAACTCAAGCCCAATCACGCCCGCGCCAATCACGCCAAGACGTTTCGGCACCGCCGCGAACGCAAGTGCGCCTTCGTTATCGCAAATATTCACATTGTCGACCGTGATGCCCGCAAGATGCCGCGCCTTGCTGCCGGTGGCGATGATGACGTACTTCGCGGCGACACTTTCCTTTGCATCACCCTGCGTGACTTCAATCGTGTACACGTCGCCGGCGGACGCAAATTTGCCAAAGCCTTTGAGCCAGGTGATTTTGTTTTTGCGGAACAAGAATTCGATGCCCTTGGTCATCTTGCTGACGATGCCATCTTTACGCGTTTGCATTTTGGCAAGATCGACTTTCACGCCTGCCGCAGTGATGCCGTGTTCCGCGAACTTGTGTTCGAGCTGCTCGACATTTTCCGACGACTGCAATAGTGCTTTCGACGGAATGCAGCCAACATTCAGGCAGGTGCCCCCGAGCGCCAATTCGCCCTTCGGATTTTTCCAGCCCTCGATGCAGGCGACGCTGAAGCCCAACTGCGCCGCGCGGATCGCCGCGATGTATCCGCCGGGACCGGCACCGATGACGACGACATCAAATTGTTTCGACATATCGCTTCCTTAACATTGGAACTGCAACCAGCAGTTCCTCATTTCTCACCTTCTCCCTCGGGAGAAGGGTGAGGCAAGGGTTTCACGGCGCACGCGCCGCGCTTGCCGAACGGCATTCCGAAACGGAATGCGCGCCCTGCAAGGGGGGATGAGGGGAAGTGACCCAGAGGTCTTTTCCCGAAATATTGGCTTTTCATTCCAATTAACCAAGCCAAACACGTGAAATATGCACGCCCAGCGCCGCGCAAAAGCCGGCGATCAGGGGCGAAGTGCCCTTCAATAAAAATGGCGGGCTTTTTACCAATTGCGAGAGCCAAAGCGTGAGCGCAACCGCAAGGCCGACACCGAGCGACACGGCGAAATGCGCGCCCAAATAGTGGCCCAGGAATTTCGCGAAAAATACCGTAAGAAATCCGGTGAGCAACGCACCCAGCAGAAAGAACAGCAGTTGCCTGAAAACACCGGTGAGCGACCATCTTTTGCTTGCCAACGACATCCGCCCTAAATATCCAGCAACAACAGCGCCGGATCTTCCAATACCTCTTTCATCGCCACCAGTGCCAGCACCGCTTCGCGGCCATCGATGATGCGATGGTCATAACTCATCGCAAGATAATTGATCGGTCGGATGACGATTTGACCGTTCTCAACCACCGCGCGTTCCTTGGTCGCATGCACGCCGAGAATCGCCGATTGCGGTGGATTGATGATCGGCGTGGAGAGCATCGAGCCGAACACGCCGCCGTTCGATATTGAAAACGTGCCCCCCGACAAATCCTCAATCGTCAGTTTTCCGTCCTTGGCTTTCTGGCCGAATTCGGCGATTTTTTTCTCGACCCCGGCGATTGACATCTGATCCGCGTCACGAAGAATCGGCACCACCAAACCGCGCTCGGAACCCACCGCGATGCCTATATCGTAGAAGCCGTGATAGACAATTTCATTGCCGTCGATCGAGGCATTGACGATCGGATATTTTTTCAGCGCATGCACCGCCGCCTTTACGAAGAACGACATGAAACCCAGCTTCACGCCGTGTTCCTTCTCGAATTTTTCTTTGTATTTGTTGCGCAATTCAATCACTGGTGCCATGTTCACTTCATTGAACGTGGTAAGGATTGCGGCAGTCGATTGCGATTGCACCAGTCGCTCGGCAATGCGCGCACGCAGGCGCGACATCGGTACGCGCTGCTCAGCCCGGTCACCGGCGGGAAGTTGTATCGCCGGTGCGGGCGTTGCAGGTTTCGCAGCCGGGGTTGGAGCGGTGGGCGCACCTGCAACCTTGTTGACCACATCTTCTTTGGTCACGCGGCCACCGCGACCGGTGCCGGCGATGTCGGCCGTGTTGACGTTGTTTTCGGCGGCGATCTTGGCCGCAGAAGGGCTGGCGGCGGCGTTTGCGGAAGGTGCCGCTGCGGTTGCGCCTTTCGCGGGCGCTGACGCCACTGCCGGTGTCGACGTGGCCGCTGCTTTGCCTTCGGAATCGATCATCGCGATCACTTCGCCCGCTGCCACCAGGCCACCATCGGCCTTGAGGATTTTGACGATCACGCCATCGACCGGCGCGGGCAGCTCCATCACCACTTTGTCAGTTTCGATGTCGATCAGATTCTCATCGCGCTTGACTGCGTCGCCGACTTTTTTATGCCACGACACGAGCGTCGCTTCGGTGATTGATTCGGAGAGCGGCGGTACTTTGACTTCGATCTGCATGGTGTTTCCTTTGCTCGTTTTTCTGATTGGCAATTTCTTACGGTGGAGAAGGCGAGAGTGAGAAAAATCAACCCGCCCCAACGGCCGTCCCCTCACCCTGCTCCCTCCTGAGGGAGAGGGTTCTTTTCAGATATCTATTCGGCCGCTTTCGCCAACATTCCCATTTGCGCATGCGTCGCTTTTTTCGCGACCGCGCTTTCCCAGGTCAACGCGGCTTCGACCAATTCCTTTTGCTGTTCGGCATGCTTGCTGCTGTAACC
>JANOKK010000349.1:0-2572 GCA_031419255.1 Betaproteobacteria bacterium | reverse complement strand
ATTCGCGCAGCGTGCGCGCGCGCTGCATGACAGCTTCGCGAAAAATACCGGGATGCTGTGCAAGTTTGGCCAGCGAGGTTCTTTTCATGGTGCGCAAGAAACGATAAGTGTAGAGCTTGCAGAAACCGTGTTCCAGCGCTTCGCCCGAGGCCATCAAATCCAGCGGCGCGGAAATGCCTGCCGCCGCCGCGACGATTTTTTCGGCATCGCTGCCTTGTTCGCCCAGCCATTTCAGCGTCGCATTGCCGCCGAGCGAGACCGCTGCCACGTAGAGCGGCTGATCTGGGGCTTCGACTTTTGCGCGCCGCAGGATCCAGTCGATTTCCGCAGCATCTCCCGAGTGATAGGCACGCGGCAGGCGGTTGATTTCGCCGCTGCAACCACGAAAATGCGGCACCAGGCCGCGCCATCCGCGCCGCGCGGTTTCATTCATCAAATTCAGCGCGTAGATACTCTTTGACGAGCCCTCAAGACCGTGGAATGCGACGACCAACGGCTTATCGAGCGGCCCGTCGATGCGGTCAACGTCAATGAAGTCACCGTCGGGCTTGCCGTGCGGTGTGCTCTCCCAGCGCTCACGCCGGTAAGTGGGAGTCGCGGGCCGGTCGAACACAAACGGATACACCGTTTGCCAATGACCGCCCACGCCGCCCACGCCACCACCCAACCACCACGGTGCGCGATATTGCTCGACGCTCGCATTGGCATGCGTGGCGACCGCTACCACTGCGTTGTCCAATCGAGTCGCAAGCGGCCATCAGGTGCCGCTTTGCCGATCGATTTCAATTGCTGGAGCATCGCTTCCGGCAATTCGGGCGAAGGTGCGATCAGGCCGGAATAGCTGAGGCCACGGCTCGCCATATCGATGCTCCCGTTGCCATCCAGATTGAGTGCGCCTTTGCGTTGGCGTACGGTGTAGCTGACGCGCGCATCCTGTGCCGAAAGTTTCGCCGTGTAATCGCCGGAGAGATTTCCGCTCAATGGCCGGACGCTGAACGCGGTTGCTGCAACGTGAAGTTCGCCGTTCAAGCGAAATGTATCGCGCGTGTGCAGTACGAGTGTTTTGCCGTTCGGCGTGGAAACCTGGATGCTCCCCGACGGCGCGGCCAATGCGAGCAGCGGATGATGTGGGGCCAATGCGCCGGCGTCGAACGTGAGTGCGGCGTTACGCAAGTTCAACGCACTCCAACCGATGCCGAGATTTGTGGTGCCGGAAATGGCGGACGACGTGGACGCAAGTTCCCAAGACGCAGTCAGCCCCAACAATGCCGCCAAATCGAACTTCCACGTCAGCGGTATCCGAAGCGCTTCTGCCGATTGTCCTGCGCGCAGCACGCCGTGACCATCCCATACCGTACCACTCACCGCCGCACTCCACGGTGAAGGCAGCGCCACGTTGATGCGTGCTTCAAAAATATTTGCCGGCAGAAACTTGATCAAACCGGCGACAAGCGCCATCGCCACAATGATGCCCATGCGCCGCGCGGTCAGCCATGTCATTTGGCGGTTCCGGATGCGTTTGAATTTTTCTCGGCGAGCCGCATGTCGATCGAGACTTCACGGCTGCCCCCCGGCAAGGCTTGCAGCGAAAGCGAGACAATCTGCAACTGATGTCGCGCCTGAACATCGCCCTGTCGATCCCACCATTTGGCGTAACTTATTTTCGGAATCACGATGCGAAAACCCCGGCCCGCATCGACGCTTGCCTGTGTGCCTTCGCCGAACAGCGATTGCAATGCGGCCGTGTCGGCAGCCACTGGCGGTGCAGGCACAATCGGCGAACCGCTACTCAATCGGCGTATTTCTTCAGCGTGCGCTTGCATCAGCGCGAGCTGCGCGGTGAGGTGTGGCAGCCGCACCGTCAGGCGTTCGCGTTCGCGCGCCGCTGGTAGCCAAACGGTTGCATAGAGGCATGCGACGATCAATATCAGCGCGCCGCTGCCGACGACGTTCTGCATGCGCCGATCAAGCATTCGCCAGCGGCGGGTGAACGGTGCCAATGTGTCAACAAGCCGGCGACCAAACGCTGCAAACGTGGGTGGCATTTTCATGCGACCACCCGCCACACGATTCGCACCGCCAGCGGCGCGGGCTTCAATCCGCTTGCCGATAAGGATGCGCCCGGTAGATTGTTCAATAGGCGTTGCAATGGAGGCTGTTGCTCGGCGTTTGCGAGCGTAATATCGAGCGTGGCGACGCCGTCTGCCACCGTCAACGCATTGACGGTAGCCGGTGCGCCCGGTAATGACTGCACCACCTTTGTAAGCCTCGCAATTAACATCTCCGCGTCAGCTTCCGCAGCCATGCCGCGCGCGCGTTTCATCTGCTCCAGATTGCGGCGCATTTGCAGCGGCGCGTCCACGATTGCTTTTGCGGCAGGGAATGCGGCTTTGAAAACTTGCGTCATTTGCTGCTCGATCGCGAACCGTTCGCGATCAAGCCGCCACCCATCGATCAACGTAAACGCAACATGCGTGACGGCGATCAACGATGCCGCAATCAGCGCAGGACCTTTACCCATTGCTCGTGAAGTGGGCACCCGACGGACTCTGAGCACCGGGCCAGGCCGAGC
>JANOKK010000348.1:0-2704 GCA_031419255.1 Betaproteobacteria bacterium | reverse complement strand
TCAACCAGGCGAATACCCTGCTGCTCCATATCCACCACCATGACATCGACCTTGCCGCGGAAATGGCGATAAAAAATCAGCGCCGGGATTGCTACCGCAATGCCGCCGGCGGTGTTGTAAAGCGCGACTGAAATGCCGTGGGCGAGTTGCCCGGGATTTTGCGATTGGGCACCCGACGCGCCGAAAATATCGATCATGCCGATCACGGTGCCGAATAATCCCAGCAATGGCGCCACGGTCGCAATGGTGCCGAGGCCGTTGAGAAATCGTTCCATATCGACCAGCACCGCACGGCCGGCTTCTTCCATGGATTCTTTCATCACTTCGCGAGAGCTTTTGACGTTGGCGAGACCCGACGCGAAAACGCGACCGAGGAAGGAATTCTCGTTCAGTTTTGCGATCAAGTCGGGATTCGCACCCTGCGCGCGGAACGCCTGTACCGTATCCTGGAACAATGTCGGCGGCAGCACCGCTGATCGGCGCAGGGTCCAGAATCGCTCACCGATGATCGCCAGGCAAATCACCGAGCAAAGAATAATGAACCAGATGGGCCAGCCGGCCGCTTGAATAAGAGTGAACAAACGCGTACTCCGTGAATTTTTGGGGAAATCGCCTGGGTGCGCGAAACCGGCAATGCGCCCTCAACCGTGCTCGCACTTTAGCGTAACCAACGCATGCTTAACAAGTATCGATTTCAGCAACTTCTCACCACTCTCAATGTCGGCGTTTCAAAAGGCGGGATGCATCCGTGCCATTTGCGAATCAAGTTATATTGGCCGCAGTAGTTGTTTTATACCGGCACATAAGTTGTCGTTGCGTTGAAACCGGTGCCGGAATTTAATCCACAGTGCCTGTGGATAAGTCTGTGCATTCCAATGGGGCAGCGAGCCTAAGTCATGAAACTGTAACGATTTTTTCTTGTTCGCCTAAAAAACGCTCTTGTTGAAAAATTTATATTATTCATTGACTTAACAATCGGATACCTCTAGGAATTCGACCGTGCATGTATCGCTGCAGCGGCTGTCGCGATAATTTGAAGTGATCACTTACTGAAGTGATTACACGCGACAGGGTGATAACATCGCGTATGCCAGCCGATTTGTTTCCTGACGCCGATAACGCCTTTGCGGGTGAAAGCGAGTCGCGACCCGACGAACACTCGCCTGCTTCCCGCCGAGGCGATGTTATCGGGGTATCCGAGCTGAATCGTCGCGTGCGAAACACGCTTGAGGCAAAATTCGAGCTGCTGTGGGTGGCCGGCGAATTGTCGAATGTCATGCGCGCCGCCAGTGGTCATTGGTACTTTTCCCTGAAAGATGCGGCTGCGCAGGTGCGTTGCGTGATGTTTCGTCACCGCGCGGCGGCAATCGGTTTCAATCCTGAGAACGGCATGCAGGTCGAAGTTCGCGCACTGCCTTCATTGTATGAGCCGCGCGGTGAATTTCAGTTAGGCGTGGAATCGATGCGCCGCGCCGGCCTGGGTGCGTTGTTTGAGGCTTTTGAGCGGCTGAAAGCGCGCTTGCTGGCGGAAGGCCTGTTTAACGAGGATCGAAAACGCACGCTTCCGGCATTTCCAAAAATCATCGGCATCGTCACCTCGCTAAAGGCTGCAGCATTGCGCGATGTATTGACCACATTGAAGCGGCGGGCACCGATGATCGAGGTGGTGATTTATCCCACGTCGGTACAGGGTGCGACGGCAGCAGGGGAAATTGCAGCGGCAATCAATTCAGCACGATCGCGTGCGAAGCGCGATTCGATCGACGCGCTCATTATTTCCCGTGGCGGCGGCAGCATCGAGGATTTGTGGCCGTTCAATGAGGAGATAGTCGCGCGCGCCATCGTCCGTTTTCAGGACGACACAGGCATCGCGGTGGTCTCGGGTGTCGGTCACGAAACTGATTTCACAATTTGCGATTTCGTCGCGGATCAGCGCGCGCCGACACCCACTGCCGCTGCCGAATTGCTCTCGTCCGATACGACCGAACTACGGGCGCAAATGGCGGCAACGCGACAAACTCTGTCGCGCGCGATGCGGCGTTCGCTCGATGGTGCTGGCCAGCGGCTTGATCGTGCAGCACGAAATCTGGTGTCGCCCGCCGAGCGCTTGCGGCGTGAGAAAGAGCGGCTCGTGCAATTGTCGGCGCGTACCCGCAGCGCGGTCGTGAATCGCCTGGAATCGAGTCGCGCAAGGGCTAGCTTGCTGAGGCAACGTTTTTTCGCGCGCGCGCCCGATGTATTGGCAATGCGTGCAAACCTCGCCACGCAGGCACAATTTCTGAGCATGACCATCACGCGCAGATTGCAATTAAAGCGCACGCAATATGCCGCAGCACAACAGGCGATGCAATTGCTCGACCCGGCCCGTGTGCTTGAGCGTGGCTACAGTATTGTCACCCACCAGGGTGGTGTGTTGCGCGATGCAAGCCACATTGAGATCGGTGTACGGCTCAGTTTGCGACTCGCACGCGGCAGCCTGGAGGCGATGGTTGTCGAATCGCATGCCGAATTGAAAAAATGAATATCGCACTTGCCAGCCGTTGCGGCGAGGCGTAAATTCGATTGTCCAACAACCCGAAACCACAACAATTTCCCGAGGACAACATGGCTAAGAAAGAAAAAGGCGGATCCGTTTACAAAGTGATCGAATTGGTAGGCACCAGCAGCGTTTCATGGGCCGACGCCGCGCGCAACGCCGTCGCGA
>JANOKK010000347.1:0-3266 GCA_031419255.1 Betaproteobacteria bacterium | reverse complement strand
CACAATCGGCTCGGTGTATTCGCGCGCAGACCAGCTCCGGTGCAGATCGCCTGGCTCGATTATCTTTGCACCACCGCGCTTGCTGCAATGGATTACCGAATCACCGATGCGATCGCCGATCCAGCGGGCAACGACGCGTTTCATAGCGAAAAATTATTGCGCATGCCGCACGCCCAATGGTGCTGGCGGCCCGATGCGGATGCGCCGCCAGTTGCACCTGCGCCGAGTTTGAAAAACGGTCGCATCACCTTCGGCTCTTTCAACAACGCACAAAAACTCACCGATCAAACATTGACGTTGTGGCGGCGCGTGATTGAAGCGGTTCCCGATTCGCAGTTCGTATTCGCGGGCATTCCTGATGGCTTCGCGCGGGCGCGCGTGCGTGATGCGTTGGCGTGCGAATCGTCACGGCTGTCATTTTTGCCACGCGTCAGCATTGGCGAATACCGCGCCGCATTTGCCAATGTCGATATCGCACTTGATCCGCTGCCATTCTCAGGTGCGACCACGACGCTGGATGCGTTGTGGCAGGGCGTGCCGGTGTTGACATTGCCCGGCGAGCGATCATGTTCGCGTTCGACGGCGAGCGTGCTGACGGCATTGCGCATGGGCGAATGGATCGCGACTGATGAATCGGATTTTGTCGCGCGTGCGACGCATTTTGGATCGGCTGCGCCGGTGTTGGCGGTGAAGCGTTCGGCAATGCGCGAACGAATGCGTGGCAGTCCAATCCTCGATCAGCCGGCATTCACGCGCGACCTGGAAAAACTCTTTCGCGATGCCTGGCAGCATTGGTGCGAAGGTCGCGCGCTCGAGAATGACGACGCGATGTTGATGGCAGCGCGGGCCGCATTGGACGCAGGCGACATTGAACACGCCGCAATGCGCGTACAGTCCATTTTGAAACGTCGACCGCAATGGGATCTCGCCAAGCAGGAACTGGCGCGTGCCTGCATGGCGTGGTCGCGGGCGAATCCGCAGGTCGATGCGGCCTGGCGTGCGCCGCTGGCGCTAACCTCGGCAAGACAAAAAATTTCCGCCATTATTTGCAGCAATCGCCCGCACTATTTTGCCGCCATCGAACACGCGCTCAACACACAATTTGCGCGCCATGAGTTTGAATTGATCGGCATTCACAATGCGACATCGCTATGTGAAGGCTACAACCGCGGTGCCGCGCGCGCGTCGGGCGAATTACTGATTTTTTGCCACGACGATATTGAATTCGTCCACGCCGATTTCGGCGAGCGACTGTTACGACATTTGGCGCATTACGATGTCGTCGGCGTTGCAGGCAGCAGCAAACTGGTCGATGCCGATTGGGGTCACGCCGGCGTGCCTCATGTGCATGGGCAGATCGTCCACAAGCCGCCCGGCCAACCGGATTACCTTTATTTCGCGGCGGGTTTGCAAGCGCCGATCGTGGAAAATATTCACGCGCTCGACGGCGTATTCATCGGCATGCAGCGGCGGGTTTGGGAAACGCTAAAATTTGATGAAGCCACATTTGATGCATTTCACGTCTACGATATTGATTTCACGTATCGCGCGCATCTCGCGGGTTTTCGCATCGCGGTGCCGATGGATTTGTTGCTGATTCATTTTTCGATGGGCGGGTATGATCTCAAATGGCAGCGAGAAAATTTGAAATTTCTTCAAAAGTTTCCTGCGCTCACCAATCTTCCTGCCATGCATCGCCATTCCAGTTTGCACGTGAAATTGAAAACGCTTGAACAAATCGAGCGGCTGCACACGGGCTTGTTGCATCATCGTTTCGGCGCGTGAAATCATAAAATAGAATTGCAATCGACAAGACAACTCACCAATCATTTATGGACAACAAAGACATCACGACCCTCGCCACCCAATTGGGCGCGGCACTGAAAGGCCGCGGCTTGATGCTCGCCACGGCAGAATCCTGCACCGGTGGCGGTATTTCCGAGGCGGTTACGCGTATTTCCGGCTCGTCTGCCTGGTTCGATTGCGCCTTCGTGACCTACAGCTATGAAGCGAAATCGTCGATGCTGGGCGTTCACCGCGATACGCTGGTTGATTTCGGCGCGGTATCGGAGGAGACGGCGCGCCAAATGGCGGATGGTGCCATTGCCCGCTCGCGGGCGCAGGTGGCGGTCGCGGTTACGGGCATTGCCGGGCCGGATGGTGGGATGCCGGATAAGCCGGTGGGAACGGTCTGGTTTGCCTGGAAATTCCCAAAAAAACCTGTGATTACAGAGCTTTGTCACTTTGAGGGCGATCGTGAAGCGATCCGCAATCAGACGGTTGTCCATGCGCTCAACAAGTTGCTGCATAATCTCGCCTGACTTGCCGCCCGGCAGGTTTTTGGCCCGTCCGCAATAAAACCCTTGCAATCGGCATTATTTTTCGGTACTGTACGAACATACAGACTGTAATTAGTTACAGTTTAGTGTGTGTCTTCGACAGTGTGTCTCCACCGAAATCTAACCCTCCGGGAGCAACCCATGAACATGATGAAAGAATCCTTTATGGACGAAAACAAATCCAAAGCCCTGCAAGCCGCGCTTTCGCAAATCGAAAAGCAGTTCGGCAAGGGCTCAATCATGAAAATGGGCGATGGCAATGTCATCCCCGACATCATTCCGGTTTCCACCGGCTCGCTCGGCCTCGATATCGCACTCGGTATCGGCGGTCTGCCGCGTGGCCGTGTGGTCGAGATTTACGGCCCGGAATCTTCAGGCAAAACCACGCTTACGCTGCAAGTCATCGCGGAAATGCAAAAGACCGGCGGCACGGCAGCGTTCATCGATGCCGAGCACGCGCTGGATCCGCAATATGCCGGCAAGCTCGGTGTGAACATCAACGACTTGTTGATCTCGCAGCCCGATAACGGTGAACAAGCGCTGGAAATCGCCGACATGCTGGTGCGCTCCGGCTCGGTCGATATCGTCGTCATCGATTCGGTTGCGGCCCTTACGCCGCGCGCCGAGATTGAAGGTGAAATGGGCGATCAATTGCCGGGCCTGCAGGCGCGTCTGATGTCGCAGGCGCTCCGCAAACTCACGGCCAACATCAAGCGTTCCAATACGTTGGTAATTTTCATCAACCAGATCCGCATGAAAATCGGCGTCATGTTCGGCAGCCCCGAGACCACCACCGGTGGCAATGCGCTCAAGTTCTACGCCTCGGTGCGTATCGATATTCGCCGTATTGGCGCAATCAAGAACGGCGATGAAGTAATCGGCTCTGAAACGCGCGTGAAGGTCGTCAAGAACAAAGTGGCACCCCCA
>JANOKK010000346.1:0-2778 GCA_031419255.1 Betaproteobacteria bacterium | reverse complement strand
CATCCCACATGTCTTGTTCCGCCCTTTCCGCACCAAGTCGAAGCTCAGCAAGCTGAGCAGTAAGGGCCTGTTGTCGTTGTACATCAAGGCCGAGTCGATTGCGGACCTGCGCGAAATAGGCACTATTCTCACCATAAAAATAATCGAACAGGTCTTGAAGTGTGGCTCCGTCGGTGGATGACCCGCGCCGCACCACAATTTGCCCTTTACGTATTTTTCCAATATCGAGGGAGATTATATGTGGGCGCTTTCTCGTTGGTGCGACTTGAATGACAGCCACAACTCGCGGGCCCATCGAGACTTCATAGTAAAGAAATTCCGGAGCAGGCAAAATTTTACCCGCTACGAATTGCTGCAACTTGGCGTCGTCGTAAGTGGTGGTGATACCCACAACAGGGTCGGGACGCCGAGGATCGACACCGTAAATGAGAAATCCATACGAAATCGGTGAAGAATTTGCAATGGCCGCAATATCTTTGAGTATTTCGCCTTTCTTTTCGTCATCAGACGGTAATGCGAAATCGACCTTCCAATCGAATACTGCCTGTTCGGGTTTCGATGCGGCGAGCTTAACTACTTCGTCGATTGTCAGCTTCGTTATCAATTGACCTCCTGGGCTGCTTCTTGCGGGCTAACTAGAAGTCGACACAAAAATAGGTGCCCATCACTGGAGAAAATATTAGAAATTTCATGGCGTTCCCTGAAATTCGCCCTCTCAATCAATGGGCCATTGACAATTCTGACACTCAAAACCAGTTCGACAAATGCACCTGCGGTTTCATTGCGGTTGCGGCCCTCATCCAACGTTTTATTGCATGAAAGTTCGGCATTGCACATCAAGTCGCGGAATAAAAGCGTGCTTCTATACGACACCAAAACTCAAGAGCAGTAGCGGTGTTCCGACCATAAACGCCCCAAACGCCGCGCCAGTGCTAGCGTTTTATACTCAACGCCAAACTCAACTCACATGATGCGCATACACATTCTTCAGGCCTTCGATATCGACAATGCGCACCAATTTCTGTTGTACCTCGATCAAGCCATCCGCATGAAACCGTGAAAAAGCGCGGCTGACGGTTTCGAGTTTGAGGCCGAGGTAGCTGCCGATTTCTTCGCGGGTCATGCGTAGATTGAATTCGAGCGGCGAGTAACCGCGCGCGGCGAGACGTTGCGAGAGATTGAGCAGGAACGCGGCGATGCGTTCTTCCGCGCGCATCACGCCTAGCAACATCATCACGCCACTTTCACGAACGATTTCGCGGCTCATCATTTTGTGAAAATGGCGCTGCAAGGCAGTGACCTCGCGTGAAAGCTCCTCCAGCTTCTCATAGGGAATGCTGCACACGACGCTATCCTCGAGTGCGACCGCGTCGCAATTGTGGGTGCCTTGGCCGATACCATCCATGCCGAGGATTTCACCGCCCATGAAAAAACCGGTCACTTGGTCGCGGCCATCTTCAAAGGTCACGCGCGATTTGAAAAATCCGCTGCGCACGGCAAAGATCGCGTCAAACGTTTCGCCGGCCCGATAGAGCGCTTCGCCGCGCTTCACCTTACGGCGAATGTTCACTAACGTGTCGAGCTGGTCGAGTTCCTGGTTGGTAAGGCCAGCGGGCAGACAGATCTCGCGCAGATTGCAATTCGCGCAGGCGGCTTTCAGCTCGGCGAGGGAAAGGTGGAGACTTTGCTGACGCAGGAATTCCGCTCGGGGCATGGTCGCTCTCCAACAATCCGGTTATTTTTTGGACAGGCGTTCGCCTGTTTGATCCATATCAAGATACCACTTTTCCGCTGCGCGACCATGGACGTATGACGATTACCGCCCTTGCCAATGGCCATGCGCCGCGCGCCGCGTCGCCGCTCTTGATCGACACGGCTCTTGTGCAGAAGTACGACAAGCCCGGCCCGCGCTATACATCCTATCCGACCGCCGACCGCTTCATTGAAGCCTACAACGACGAGACGCACCGCACCACACTCGAACAACGCAATGTTGCGTGGGGCCCGGCGACCAATTTGCAGCCACTGTCGTTGTACATTCATCTGCCGTTTTGCAACACCATCTGCTACTACTGCGGTTGCAACAAGGTCATCACCAAAGACCACTCGCGCGCCGCAAAATATCTACGCTATCTGGAACTCGAATTTGCATTGACTGCAGATCTTCTGAAAGGCAGCCGCCGCGCAGAGCAGGTGCATCTGGGTGGCGGTACGCCGACGTTTCTGTCGATCGAGGAATTGCGCACGCTGATGCGCGATCTGGGCCGCCACTTTGAATTGGCGCCCGGCGAGTACGCGGTCGAAATCGATCCCCGCACGGTCGACAATGAAAAAACTGCGGCACTCGCGCAGTTAGGTTTCAATCGCATGAGTCTTGGCGTCCAGGATTTTGATGCCGATGTGCAAAAGGCGGTGAATCGCATACAGAGCGAGGCACAGACGGCCGATGCGATTGCCACCGCGCGCAAGCATGGCGTCACGTCGATCAACCTCGATCTCATCTACGGTTTGCCGTTGCAAACCACGACAAGTTTCGAGCGCACGCTCGCGCGGGTGATCGCACTCAAGCCCGACCGGATCGCGCTCTACAGCTACGCGCATTTGCCGGCGATGTTTAAACCGCAACGGCGCATCAATCCCGCCGAATTGCCGAGTGCTGCGGAAAAGCTTGCGATCATGGCGCTCGCGATCGGCACGTTGACGACGGCCGGTTATGTGTACATCGGCATGGATCACTTTGCATTGCCGCACGACGAATTGGCGATTGCCGCGCAACAT
>JANOKK010000345.1:0-1897 GCA_031419255.1 Betaproteobacteria bacterium | reverse complement strand
CCCATTCTTTCCACATTCTTTCCAACCGCTCTATCTGATCCAAGTCCACACCAATTTGTTTGCGCGATTCCTCAAGATCGTAGTCCACCTGCAGTTCTGGGCCAGAGCAGCACTTTGTGAAAAGAATGCTTACTCTGAACCCGAGTGTCGCGGATAGCGGGGTCAGATTACCAATTCACTCACGCCGATTGCAATTCGGCTATGGCTTGAGCGGGGCTTTGGATCCGGCGCGCCACTGCAATGCAAGTTCACAAACGATAAGTGGACCGACCCACGACAGCCAAATGAATGCCTGGCCTTCGCCCAATTCAGCCACGGTTGGGATCCGGCTCGCGAGCCGGCAAAACACAAATGCCCAGGCGAGCACATAGCTGCGAATTATCCAATCGCGATGTGAATCGTAGCGTCTGTTGCGAACCGCACGATATGCCATGCCGGCAGCGGCCAACCAGGCGATCGCAAGCACGGATAGCGAGGTGCTGAGATTGGTGAACATGGCGGCGTCGGCAGTTTTGTGGGCCGGCCCAAGCGCAATGACGATGGCAATGATTGCGCCCATCGAACCGCCGATAAGATAAGTCCGCCCCAAGAGCTTGTGAAATTTGAAGTGCCTGCGCGTAGCGCCGATATACAAGTTGATTGCGCCACAGAAAAGCATGATGGTCCCGCCGAGCATATGCATGTATAGCAGGCCAAAGTGCCCGACATGCTTCCCGAGGTTACTGAGCGTAGCTACAGGCGCGGCGATGAGCACCCAGGCCCAGGCACTTGAAAAAACGCCTGCGATGAGAAGCAACCCGAGAGGGGATAGCCACCACGATTTCCCGGCGACTTGAGCGGTAGGTGTCGTTTCCATGATTGGCTATACCCGCACAATTAAAAAATGAGAATTAAGAAATTTGGCTAAATAGCATCGGGGTCAGGTCTTGCAATATCGCATTCGATAAAACCATTGACGCGGTCGCGCGAATTTTTCCGCGTCGCACAAGCGCAGGGTCACACAAGCGCAGGGTCAACACAAGCGCAGGGTCAGGTCTAGCTAAGTAGCATCCATCCATGTCGTACTTCTTGAACCTCTAGCGCTGGCGAGGCTCTCAGAGCATTCTAAGTTCAAGGAAATCAAAGGCGTCAATTTTCCACACTACCCCAACTCCACAATCGTTTCACCGTCTTCCAACAACTGAATCGCCTCACGCAGTCGCCTCACGCAGCTTGGCGTTGAATAGCGTTTGCAATGCGGCGTTACTCACGTTCCCGCAAGTCAGCCAGATCAACTTTGGCGGCGTGCCATGCCGCATTACCAGCTCAACGAAGTCGCTGTCTTTGCTGATCAGCACGGCATTGGCTTTCTTCGCTGCGTCAAAAATGGCACTGTCAGTGGCGTCCCGCAGACCAACATCGCGGATAGCAATCGCGTTGATCGTAAGGGTTTGCTATCCAATTCGCGAGCAGCGGTGGCAACTGCGCGTCCAGCCATAGTGTCATGCGGCGAGTCGTGCGATGCCGCTGCGCTGCGCACCAAAATGCAGGCAGGCGCGAATGTCTTCTGCTTCAAGATCGGGAAAATCCGCAAGAATCGTTTGTTCAGTGACGCCCTGCGCCAGCATTTCGAGAATGTCCGATACGCGAATACGCATTCCACGTATACAAGCGCGACCGCCGCACTGATTTGCATTGAAGGTGATCCGTTCATCAAGTGTCATTTTTGCACTCACTGATTAAGGCGATTAATGCTCAAAGCATATCATTTTGCGAGTCGCAACTGCTGCTACATCGGGGAGGTGGTCACAGCCTGTGACCACCTCAAACGCGACCGGCTAATCCGTCACCGCCCCCTTACTAGCTGTCCCCACCAACTTAAAGTATTTCCCCAACACCCCTCTTGTATACCGTGGCG
>JANOKK010000344.1:0-6826 GCA_031419255.1 Betaproteobacteria bacterium | reverse complement strand
CCGGCAGGCGACATGGTGTTGATGGCCGAACTAGCGTTGTATGGCCGATTCAAAATGCTCCCGGAAGTACTCCTTTTTCGGCGGAAAAGTCCTGCAACGCTGACTTCCATGCTTTCGCCAATCGATCTGCAACGCGTATTCAATCCGCAGGCGAAAGCACCACTTAAATTGTTGCGCACAAGGTGGCACGTGGATAATCTTTTCAGCATCGGACGCTCGCCAATTCCGCTTATTGAAAAGTTGCGCGCTGGTCGTGCCGCGCTGCGAGGCATGCGATGGGAACGGGGGAAGATAGCAACGGAACTTTTGTCGCTCATTTTGCGATAGTGAGGTGCAGCGTCGTGTCGCGTCTCCGCAAGTTTGACTTGCTCCAAACAGTTCCAACACGCGACTTGATCCGATCCGGTCACTACCTCCAAACGCCGTTTTCCTTTGCCAGCGTTCGCCGTTGCCAGCATTTCCAGGGGATTGCATGCAAATTGCCCATACGCAGCCCATATCGTCCAAAAACGAGAGAAGGCCAATTGCGCTGAAGCAGCCTGGGTGAACCAATGTAAAATAGTCGGCTGAATTCGTTGCGAATTCGACTCGGCATAGATAGCGAGTTTGCCGCACGAAAGCAAGTCGCGGATGCTACGCCCATCAGCAATTCACGGACATTTTTGGGCGACGCAACACACCCACATTTCCAAACCATACGACAACACTCAGGTCTAGTACACATGTTAGAAGCAATCCGCAGCGCTACCAAAACCTGGATCGCCAAAGTCATTCTGGCGCTCATTACCATTCCTTTCGCCCTTTGGGGGATCGAGTCTTATGTCCAACCGCCGGCGACGCTGAATGTGATCGCGACAGTAGGCGAAGAGAAAATTGGTTCGGCTGAATTCAACGATGCCGTGCGTGGCCAGCTTGAACAATACAAACGCCAGTTCGGCCCAGGCATTGATGCCTCGATCATGGATAACCCGCAATTGCGTCAGGCGATTTTGGATCAGTTGATCGATCAACGGCTGTTCGCAAAAGCGTCGCAGGTGACTGGCGTGAAAGTGAGCGATGCGGCTCTGCGTGATCGCATTGCCACTGAGACGCTGTTTCAGGAAGGCGGTAAATTCATGCCCGCACGCTATGAGACATTTCTGAAGGCCAATGGCGAAACGGCGACCATGTTTGAAGCGAAGCTTCGCAAAGATATGGAGCGCCAGCAATTTGCCAACAGCATTTCGAACACCGGCATCACACCGCAGACGAGCGTCGCCGGCTTTTTGCGTGCGTCCGAGCAATCACGTGAAATTGCGATGGTAAATATCACTGCGGATCAATTCAAGGATCAGGTCAAAATTACGCCCGCACAAGTCAAGGCGTATTACGACACCAATCAAACGGAATTCAGCGTGGCTGAACGGGTGAAGCCCGAGTATGTCGAATTGTCGATGGACGCGTTGACGCCGACGGTGCAAGTCACATCCGAGGAAATCGCGGCTTTTTACGAGACCAATAAAGCCCGCTACGTGCAGAAAAAAGAAGAGCGCAAAGCGAGCCACATTCTCATCAATGCGGCCACCAGCGCGAGTGACGCGGTAAAAAAAGAGGCCAAGACCAAGGTCGATGATTTATTCGCGCAGTTAAAGAAAAACATCAAAGTCTTCCCGGAACTCGCGAAGACGCATTCTCAGGATCCGGGCTCTGGTGCACAAGGCGGCGACCTTGGATTTTTTGGGCGCGGGTTGATGACCAAGCCATTCGAGGACGCCGCATTCAAAGCCGCCAAGGGGGAATTGGTCGGGCCGGTTGAAACCGAATTTGGCTATCACATTATTTTGGTGACCGACATTCGCCCGGAAGTCGGCAAATCGCTCGCGGAGGCCACACCTGAAGTCGACAGCGAAATCCGCAAGCAGAAAGCGCAACGCAAGTTCGCTGAAGTCGCCGAGAAATTCACCAATGCCGCGTACGAACAATCGGCAAATTTGAAAGCTGCCGCAGACGTTGCCGGACTCACCATTAGGCAAGGGCCGTGGGTACTCAAAGGGCAGGGGGCCGCCCCGCCGTTTAACAATCCGAAATTGACGCAGGCGCTGTTCGGCGATGACGTCGCCAAAGGCAAACGCAATACCGAGGCCATCGAGGTTGCCGCGAATACGTTGGTCGCCGCGCGCGTGCTCGAACATACGCCGATGAATGTGCGGCCATTTTCCGAAGTGGAAAGCGCCATCAAGCAGAAACTGGTTCGCGAAGAAGCCGGCAAACTCGCCAAAAAAGATGGGCAGGATAAATTGGCGGCATTGCAGGCCGGCAAGACGGTCGAGCTGAAATGGCCAACGCTGCTCGCCGTAAGCCGCAATAATCCGGGTGGTCTGCCGCCGCCGGTAATCGATGCCGCCATGAAACTGCAAGCGAAGACATTGCCCGCCTACACAGGCACGGAAAATCCCGGTGGGGGATTTAGTTTGATTCAGGTTGCAAAAATGATCGAGGCACCGGCTGCCGATGAAGCGAAATTGAAAGCGACCAAGAGCCGCGTCGCGCAGGCCTTATCGCAACAAGAAATGATGGCGATGCTCGCGCAGGTGCGTACCAAGGTCGAGGTAACCATTGCGAAGGATGCGTTGGAGAAGAGGGACAAATAGATTCTAGCCTTGACGCGCTATCGACCCCTGGCAAATTCAATTGACGCGAATCGCCGGTTAAGCCTCAATACTATTCGGTTAGTCACAAATGATCCGTTCGCCCCGAGGTATCGAAGGGCTGCTTGCAAATAAGCCCTTCGATACCTCAGGGCGAGCGGGGTCTAAACGAACAGCATTGGGTTACGCCTTCACATTTCCACCTGAACCGGGATTTCGCAATGCGGCGATATCGTCCAGCCTTTCCTTTACGAAGGGCATGAATTTCGGGTGAGAAATGATGTAGAACTTGCTTTCGCGCACCGCGTGGAACGCGACCTCCGCCACATCGGCGGCGGTCAACTTTCCGCCTTCCACAGCCTTCGACATCATCGCCTGCGCGGCCAGCATCGATTCGCTGGGAGCGTCCGAATTTCTCAGTTCGGCGGGTCGCGCAACGTGCGAATGCGAAATACCGGTCGGTGTGAATCCGGGGCATAGCACGGACGTTTGAACGCGCGCCTCGGTTTGCGCGAGATCATGGAAAAGCGATTCCGACAGCGCCACCACCGCATGCTTGCTCACGTTGTAGACACCCATCAAATGCGGCGCGAGCAAGCCTGCGACAGACGCGACATTGACGATGTGACCTTCGTAATTTGGGTCTTTCTTGGCGGCGTCAAGCATCAGCGGTGTGAAAATTCGCACGCCGTGAATCACACCCCACAGGTTCACGTTCAACACCCATTCCCAATCTTTCACGGTGCTCTCCCACACCAGCCCGCCGCAACCGACGCCGGCGTTGTTGAATAGCAAATGCACTGCGCCGAATTTTTCAATCGCCAATTTTGCGAGGGCTTCAATGTCGCCGCCTTTGGCGACGTCGCCCGCGAGGCCGACTGCATTGGCCCCCTTGGCGGTCAACTCGTTGATTGTCGTTTGCAACGCGTCGTCGCGAATATCCGAGAGCACCAGTTTCATGTTCAATGACGCGGCTTTGTCGGCGAACGCGCGCCCGAGGCCGCTGCCAGCGCCGGTGATGACGGCGACTTTTTGGTCGAAATATTTCAATCTTGTCCTTGTTAGTGAAATGAAACTCTAATGCTGGTGAGGGTTTCGGGGCGAAAGTGTCTTGAAAGGTGCGTGAAATGGCGTTCTACGTCATCGCGTCCTCTGGATTGCGCTTCGCCCGCGCAGGCGAGAACCCAAGGCCTTCGCCGCCAGTTGAGCGAGCTTTGGCCATGCTGAAGCAGCGGCACGGCGTTCGGCGGGCGCGGAGCTTGCTCCGCGAATTCCCCGTCTCACCCTCCGCCTGCGCGGGGGAAGGGCAACAAAGCTATGCCCCCGGCATCCCGCTCGCAATCACATTGAATCCGCAATCCACATAGGTAATTTCGCCGGTCACGGCACTCGCTAAATCGCTCATCATGAACGCGGCGACATTGCCCACTTCCTCCGCGGTCACATTGCGGCGCAATGGTGCTTGCTCTTCAAAAAACGTGAGCATCTTGCCAAAGCCGCCGATGCCCGCTGCGGCGAGTGTTTTGATCGGCCCGGCCGAGATTGCGTTGGCGCGAATACCTTTGGGGCCAAGGCTCGCGGCCAGATAGCGAGTGACGGCCTCCAGGCTCGCCTTGGCTGGACCCATTGTGTTGTAGTTGGGCACCACACGTTCGGCACCGAGGTAGCTCAAAGTGAGTATTGCCGCCTTGCGGCCCTGCATCATCGGCAGCGCCGCTTTGGCCATCGCCGCATAGCTGTACGATGAAATATCATGCGCGACACGAAAACTTTCGCGCGACAGGCCATCGAGAAAATCACCGGAGATCGCCTCGCGCGGCGCGAATGCGATCGCATGCACGAAGCCATCGAGGCCATCCCAATGCTTGGCTAATTCCGTGAAGCAATTATTGATTTGCTCATCGCTACCGACATCGCAGGGCAGAATGATCTTGCCGTCGAAATCCGGGGCAAGTTTTTGTACGCGTTCGCGGATGCTTTCACCGGCATAAGTGAATGCCAATTCAGCACCTTCACGTTTGAGCGCCTTGGCAACGCCGTAGGCAATCGAGCGACTTGAGAGCAGGCCGGTAACGAGAATTTTTTTGTTGGCGAGAAAGCCCATGGTTCTTTGAACTCCGCGAAGAATTGCCGGACAAAGGCAAAAACGAAGCGGCCAGTTTATCCCATAAAATTGCGCTACCTCCGAACCTGAATGTGGATGATTTCCCGTCATACTCTGCCACAATGGGTCGCGCCGGGTTCGGTTATAGTTAGCGCGCTTTTTCGTCGGCCATCATTCGGAAATTCATGAATCGATCATTTTTTTTCGGCACGTTGCATGTGGTACTCGGCGTGTCGCTGAGTGTGGCCAGTCAATTGGCGCCTGCCCAACCCGATCCGCGCAAAGTCCTGCGCTATTCGTTTGAAGTCGCCGAGACCACGCTTGACCCGCAAAAGATCAGCGACATCTATTCCAATTTTGTGGTCGACGCGATTTTCGATACGCCGCTGCGCTACGATTACCTCGCGAGGCCATCGAAGCTGGTGCCCAATACGCTGACGTCGATGCCCGTGGTGTCCGCAGACCTGATGACGCTGACGATGAAGGTCAAACCAGGCATCTATTTCAATGATGATCCGGCTTTCGGTGGCAAAAAGCGCGAACTGGTTGCGGAGGACTACGTCTATTCCATCAAACGACTGTTCGACCCGAAGCTGTCGTCGCCGCTGCTGGGGGAAGTTGAAGATACGATTGTCGGTTCGACCGAATTGCTGGCCCGCGTGCGGAAATCCGGCAAGATGGAATACGACACACCATTGGAAGGATTGAAGGCGCTCGACCGCTATACGTTTCAGATCAAACTCACCAAACCGAAGTACATCTTCATCTATGGCATGGCGGATTGCCGAATGTCTTGCGCGGTCGCACGCGAGGTGATCGAAAAGTACGCCGATGATCCCGGCTCGCACCCGATTGGTACTGGCGCGTATCAGTTGGACACCTGGCGACGCGCATCGCGATTGACGTTCAAGCCAAATCCTAATTTCCGCGAAGAATATTTTGGTGGTGAACCGGCATCCGGCGATGTCGCAGCCGAAACCATTCTCAAAAAACTTAAAGGTCGCCGCCTGCCGATGATTGGCAAGATCGAAATTTCAATCATCGAAGAACCGCAGCCGCGTTGGCTTGCGTTCCTGAACAATGAAACCGATTTGTCGTACCGCATGCCGCCTGCGTTTGCCAATACGATTGTGCCGAATAACACGCTGGCACCGAATCTGAAGAAAATGGGTATTGAGTTCGCGCAAGTGGCTGCGCTCGATCTGACGTTTTTGTATTTCAATATGAATGACGCCATCGTTGGCGGCTACACGCCCGACAAAGTCGCACTGCGTCGCGCGATCACGCTCGGCTATCGCGCACGCGAAGAGATCAGTGTGATCTGGAAAAATCAGGCGATTCTTGCGCACACGCCGTATAGCCCGGGCGTCGCCGGTTACGATCCGAATTTCCGTACCAGCGCCAACGAATACAGCCCGACCAAGGCCAAGGCCTTGCTCGACATGCACGGCTATATCGACCGCGATGGCGACGGCTATCGCGAAATGCCCGACGGCAGTCCGCTTGTGTTGAAATTTAACTCCACGCCTTCCACGCGCGATTTGCAGTTCGATGAACTGTGGAAGCGCAGTCTCGACGACATCGGCATCAACATGACGGTGCGCAAAGCCAAGTGGCCCGATCTGCTGAAAGAATCCAACGCGGGAAAATTGATGATGTGGTTCCTGGGCGGGGCTGCCGCAACGCCCGACGCGGATACCTGGCTACAATCAATGTATGGTCCAAATTGCGGTTTCAAAGGCAACCGCGCCTGCTTTCAATTGAAGGAGTACGACGCGGCGTATGAAAAGGCCGAGCGTATGCCCGACAACCCCGAACGCACCAAGCTCTACCAGGAGATGGCGCGGCTGATGGTGGCCTATGCGCCATGGAAAATCAACACGCACCAGATCCGCACCGACCTCTGGTATCCCTATGTGATCGGCTATCGCCGACCGATGATTGAGGGAAATACGTTCTGGCGGTTCATGGATATCGATCTTGAGAAGCAGAAGGCGTACAGGGATCGGCAATGAGAGCATTTAACGGCCCGTCTTTCCGACTTGGCGTGTGCGGAATCTGTTTCGTGTTGTTTGCGGCCAATGTCGGCGCGCCG
>JANOKK010000343.1:0-5123 GCA_031419255.1 Betaproteobacteria bacterium | reverse complement strand
GATCGTCACCACGTCCGCGATCATGTGGCCGCGCGACATTTCATCGAGCGCGGCCAAATGCGCAAACCCCGGTGCGCGGATTTTCAGGCGATAGGGTTTGTTCGCTCCATCGGATATCAGGTAAATACCGAATTCGCCATTAGGATGCTCGACCGCCGCGTAGGTCTCGCCTGGCGGCACATGGAAGCCTTCGGTGAAGAGCTTGAAATGGTGAATCAGCTCTTCCATGTTGGCCTTCATGTTTTCACGCGAGGGCGGTGCCACTTTATGGTCGCCACTGATGACCGGGCCCGGATTCTTGCGCAGCCAATCGACACATTGCTTGATAATTTTGTTCGATTCGCGAAACTCCTGCACGCGCACCAGATAACGGTCGTAGCAATCGCCGTTGGTGCCGATCGGAATGTCGAAGTCCATTCGATCATAAACTTCATATGGCTGTTTCTTGCGCAAATCCCATGCGATGCCCGAGCCACGCAACATCGGCCCGGTGAAGCCCAAGCTCAACGCGCGTTCGGGAGACACCACGCCGATATTCACCAGACGCTGTTTCCAGATGCGGTTGTCGGTGAGCAACGTTTCGTAATCATCCACATAGCCGGGAAAACGATTGGTGAAGTCTTCGATGAAATCGAGGAGTGAACCTTGCCGATTTTCGTTCATCCGCATGATCGCAGCTGCGTTGTGATCCTGCATGGATTCGTATTTCGGCATGCGATCCGGCAGATCGCGATACACGCCGCCAGGGCGATAGTAGGATGCGTGCAATCGCGCACCTGAGACCGCCTCGTAAATATCCATCAAATCCTCGCGCTCGCGGAAAGCGTAGAGGAATACTGTCATGGCACCGACGTCGAGCGCATGCGCGCCAATCCACAACAGGTGATTCAGGATGCGGGTGATTTCGTCGAACATAACGCGGATGTATTGCGCGCGCAGCGGCACTTCAACATCCATCAATTTTTCAATCGCCATCACATAGGCGTGTTCGTTGACCATCATCGAGACGTAATCGAGACGATCCATGTACGGCACGCTTTGGATAAAGGTGCGCGTCTCGGCTAATTTTTCCGTCGCGCGATGCAGCAACCCGATATGCGGATCGGCGCGCTGCACCACTTCACATCGAGCTCCAACACGAGGCGCAATACGCCATGCGCCGCCGGGTGCTGAGGCCCAAAGTTCATGGTGTAATTTTTGATCTCGTTCATGGACTACTTGCGCCCCGCATAGTTTTGCTCGCGGATCACACGCGGCACAATTTCGCGCGGCTCGATCGTCACGGGTTGGTAGACCACGCGCTTCTGCTCGGGGACGTATCGCATCTCCACGATGCCGGAAATCGGGAAATCCTTGCGGAACGGATGGCCGACGAATCCGTAATCGGTCAAGATGCGGCGCAAATCGTTGTGACCGTTGAAAACGATGCCGTATAAATCGAAAGCCTCGCGCTCGTACCAATTGGCCGACGACCAGATCGCGTTCATCGAGTCGACCATCGGGAAATCGTCATGCGGGCAGAACGCCCGCACGCGCAGCCGCCAGTTGTGGGAAATCGACAGCAGGTGATAGACCACCGCGTAACGCGATCTGTCCCACACGCCGCCGTACTCGGCGTAATCCACGCCGCACACATCGATCAACTGACTGAACGCGAACACCGGATCATCACGCAGCGCGGTCATGGTCGAAGTCAACTTCGACGCATCGATTTCGATGGTGAGCTGCCCCTTGTCTTCGACGAGCGAGGCAGTCGCATCGCCGAAAACCACCATCAGACTGGTGCGGAGCTGTTCTAGTTTGTTCGACATGATTGGATTTCAGCGCGCAATCGTGTTGGTGCGTTTGATTTTGTTCTGCAATTGGATCAACCCATAGAGCAGCGCTTCAGCCGTCGGCGGGCAGCCGGGCACATAAATATCGACCGGCACGATGCGGTCGCAGCCGCGCACCACCGAATAGGAATAATGGTAATAGCCACCGCCATTCGCGCAAGAACCCATTGAGATTACCCAGCGCGGCTCGGCCATCTGGTCATAAACCTTGCGCAGTGCGGGCGCCATTTTATTGCAAAGTGTTCCGGCGACAATCATCACATCCGATTGGCGCGGGCTGGGGCGGAAGACGATGCCGAAGCGGTCAAGATCGTAGCGCGACGCACCGGCGTGCATCATCTCAACCGCGCAACACGCAAGGCCGAAGGTCACTGGCCACAACGATCCCGTGCGCGCCCAATTGAGCAAAGTATCGACCTGGGTCGTGACAAACCCTTGCCCACCGTATGGGGTTACCGATCCGCCTTCAGGCATGAGCCGCTCCTATTCCCAATCCAACGCCCCTTTTTTCCACTCGTAGATAAAGCCCGCGACGAGAATGCCGAGGAACACCATCATCGCCCAGAAACCGAACCAGCCGATCTCCTGCAACACGATGGCCCAGGGGAAGAAGAATGCGATTTCCAAATCGAACAAAATGAACAGAATCGCGACCAGGTAATAGCGCACATCGAATTTCATGCGTGCATCTTCAAATGCTTCAAATCCGCACTCGTAGGGCGAGAGTTTTTGCGCGTTGGGATTGTCGTCGCCGAGCAGGATCGTCAATACCTTGCTCGCAATCAGCGGGCCGACGCCGACGGCGACACCAACGGCGATGAAAATCAGGATGGGAAAGTAGTTTTCAAGCATTCTCAATAACCGCGCCCATCGGGACGCGATTCCGCATTTCATCCCGCATTTTTCGGTGCTGTTTTGACCCAACGCAATTCAGGTCGAAACGCCCGCTTTCAGTCATTCTGGTGCCGTCGAAGAGACTCGAACTCTTACGCGTTTCCGCACTGCCCCCTCAAGACAGCGTGTCTACCAATTCCACCACGACGGCATTCGAACACCAACACAAACAACGAGGAATTTTACTGCGGATTTACATCGGATTTATTTCGGAATCTGCTGCGACTTCGATTCTCCGCTTGCAGGCACGCTTGCCGGCGCAGGAGCGGTTGGGGCAGGTGTCGCACCCGGCGCAGGAATACTGCTTGCTCCGCCTTCAGTCTTGGTCGTATCAGTTTTCGTGCCGGCATCTTGCCCGGCACCTTGCATAACGCCGCCGCTCATCACACCGGTTGCCGATTTGGGCGCATGAAAATACGTCAGCGCCAGGCAGGTGGCAAAAAACACCGCCGCACACACACCCGTCGAACGGGACAGAAAATTCGCAGCGCCCGACGCGCCAAACAGGCTGCCTGCCGAACCGCTACCAAACGCCGCACCCATGTCAGCACCCTTGCCGTGCTGGAGCAACACCAGCACCACAATCGATAGCGCGACGATCACATGAACCACTAAAACCAGATTTGCCAACATTGCATTTTCCTTAAACTATTCAATCGATCAACCGGGAATGAAGCCGCAAGGCCGCACTCCAATACGGGCTTGTTGGAATTCGTATTGGAACTGCCGCACCCTTAATTTCGAAGCACTTCCCTCTTTGAAAAAGCGGGATTGAGGGGGTTGTCATTGCGTCAAGACGGCCCAAAATCCTCCTCAATCCTCCTTTAAAAAGGAGGAAGCGCTTCGCATTTCGCCGGCAGCAATTTTGCGATGCAAATTTCAACAAACCCCTAAAACTTTATGCGCCTCAAATTGCCTCAAAGCGCCTGCCAAATTCCCAAAAAATCTTCCGCGCCCAGCGCCGCGCCACCGATTAACCCACCATCCACATTCGGCATCGCAAAAATTTCCGCCGCGTTGCTTTTTTTCACACTGCCACCGTACAGGATCGGCACATTATTCGCGAGGCCTGCATTCAATTTGCCAACCATACCGCGCAAAAACTCATGAACCGCTTCCGCTTGCGCAGGTGACGCGGTTTTTCCGGTACCGATGGCCCATACCGGCTCGTAGGCAAGGATCGCGCCCTGCAACGACTCAATGCCATGTGCCTCAACCACACATTTCAATTGCCGTGACACCACCTCCTCGGTCTGATCGGCCTCGCGCTCCGCGAGACTCTCGCCGACACACAAAATCGGCGTCAATCCGGCTTTCTTTGCTTTGCCAAATTTGTCCGCTACGACAGCATCAGAATCCCCAAATATCGCGCGGCGTTCCGAGTGCCCGACAATCGCATAACGGCTGCCGAATTCGGCGACCATCACAGCGGAAACGTCCCCCGTGAAGGCTCCCGACTCAAATCGGCTGACATCCTGCGATCCCCAACCGATGGCCGACCCACGAAGCAACGATTCAACTTGTGCCAGATACGGGAACGGTACGCAAACCGCACAATGCTTGCCCGCAGTGGACGCCATCCCGGCAACCAGCGAATTCAGCAACCCGGCATTGAAATGGAGGCTGCCGTTGAGTTTCCAGTTGCCGATGACAAAACGGTTGCGCACGAGATAATTCCAAGAGGCTGGCAAAGCGTTGGATTATAGCGCGGGAGGGGTGCCCGGGTAAACAGTGAAATCCGGGCGGATTGAAAAACTAGCGTTGCAGATCGAGGCGGCTGTCAACGCCCAGATCCGACGTGCCCTCCCGTCGCTCGAGCGTCTTGTTGATTTTCTTGCGGGCTTGCAAGAATGGAGAGGCATCGGCCGCCTCGCCGAGAAAGGCGTCAAGGTCGACGTGATCTCGACGCAATTGCGCAACCAAACCCAAAAAGATATCCGTTAGCGTTGGATCAAACTGCCGACCGCGCAGGGCCATGATTTCTGTCAGTGTGCTATCGAGCGTCCAGGCTTCCTTGTAGGGACGCTTATGGCAGAGCGCGTCAAACACGTCTGCCAGCGCGGTGATCCGCGCGGAATGCGGAATCTTGTCACCCGCCAAGCCGTGCGGATACCCGGTTCCGTCCCACCATTCATGATGGTGGCGGGCAATCTCCTCCGCCGTTTTCATGTGCGCGATATTGCTATTGGCAAGTACTTCCGCCCCGATGGTCGTGTGGGTTTTCATTACTTCGCGCTCGGCCGCATTGAGTTTCGCGGGCTTTAGCAGGATGCCATCCGGGATGCCAACCTTGCCAATATCGTGCAAGCGCGCGGCAATGTCGATCATGAAAATTATTTCATCGTCGCAACCGGCTTCTTTCGCGAGCAATGAGGCCAGCCGTCCGACGCGGTA
>JANOKK010000342.1:0-9981 GCA_031419255.1 Betaproteobacteria bacterium | reverse complement strand
GGCAGCACTGCAGGTGTCGGCTGGAACAATCCACCCAAGTGGTCGGATGTCGAACAGAAACCGCAATACGCGTCGGTTCCCGGCCGTGAAATGAATGTGCTGGTTGAAGACAATGGCGCAGCGTGGCGTGCAATGCGCAATGGCCCGATTACGTTTTACGGCGGCATCCTGCTGTTGGTGGTACCTTCGCTGCTGTTGTTGTTCTTCTTCATCAGGGGGCCATTCAAACTCAACGACACGCGAACCGGACGATTGGTCGAGCGTTTCAACAGTGCCGAGCGTATGACGCACTGGACAGTGGCAATTTCCTTTGTGTTGCTTGCGCTAACGGGCCTCATGATCCTGTTCGGCAAATATGTGTTGCTGCCGATTCTGGGCGCATCGGTGTTTTCAATGATCACGTTGATCGGCAAAAATATTCACAATTTCGTTGGCCCCCTGTTTATTTTTTCGCTGGTCGTGATGTTTTTCCTGTACGTGAAAGACAATTTCTTTTCAGGTGACGATTTCACCTGGCTGGCCAAATTGGGTGGCCTGCTTTCCGGGAACCATACACCGGCAGGGCGTTTCAACGGTGGTGAAAAGGCTTGGTTCTGGATCGGCGTCGTGGTATTGGGGCTGACCGTCGGCGTATCGGGCTTGATCATGTTGTTTCCCAATTGGAATTCAGCGCGTGAATTGATGGCGCAGGCAAATCTGTTGCACGCCGGCAGCTCAATTTTGTTCGCGACATTGGCGTTCGCGCACATTTATCTCGGCACCATCGGCACCGAAGGCGCTTATCAGGGAATGCGCGAAGGATACGTCGATGAAACCTGGGCGAAGGAACATCATTCGCTCTGGTACGACGAAGTCAAAGCCGGCAAGCGGCCCGAAAAAATTTCCGGCACCGCGCAGCCTGCTGCCGGCGACGATTGAACGGAGGCGATATGAAAATTGTGCAAATTACCTGTGCATTGAGTTTGACGTTGTTCGGCGCAAGTGCAATGGCGAAGCTGCCGCCGCCGCCACCGGTCGATCCGGTCGCTGCTGCCGCCAAGGCCGAAAAAGACAAAGCCGCCGCCGAAAAAACCAAGGTGCAGCAAGCTGCTGCCGAAGACAAGGCCGTAAAGAGTTTCCAGACGGTCATGAAGAAAGCAGGAAAGCCGATTCCCAAACCGACACCCATCGTGGTTGCCGCCGCGCCTGCGGCGGTGCCCGCCAAAGGCGTCACTTCGCCACCCAAAGCGCCGCCTGCCAAAAAATAGGTATATTGAAGCCCGTCCTGTACGGGCTTTTTTCTATCTGGCACGCAAAACTTTCGCCATTCAATTGGTCATACGGTCAACCACAATCAGGAACTACCCATGAAATGATTTGCCTGCGTTTTGACTGCTCTATTTCTTGCCAGTTGTGCACAAACACCACCACCCGCTCCGGTTGCAAAACTGAAAGACGGCGAGATTACTGTTCCCGCCGGCTACAAGTCATGGCCCTCGACGTTGCTCAATATTCAGCGCGCCGATGCAAAGCAGATTCGCGATATCTATGTCAACAGTATTGGTGCCTCGTCTAAAGCAGGTGGAAAATTCGACAACGGCACGGTCTCGGTGATGGAAATTTATGCGGCGCAAGCCGGGCCTGACGGTGCATTGAGTAAAGGCGCGGATGGCAATCTGGTGAAAGGAAATTTACTCAAAGTTTTCGTGATGGGCAAAGATGCGGGCTGGGGCGATTCGGCACCTGCCGGCCTGAAGAGTGGCGACTGGATTTATTCGTCATTCATGCCCGATGGCAAAACTGCAGCGCCCGATCCGATCGCATCATGCCGCACTTGCCATCTGACCAATCCCGCCATTGGCGAATCGAAGGATTTCTTCGCGCGCTATGACGAATATTTCGCGAAGCGCAAATGATGGCGTTGTTTCGTCATCTCGCCGCCTTTGCCATTTTGGGGGCATCCCTTTGCCTCCCCGGATCGTTGCTTGCGCAGGAGAAGCCGGTTCCCGATGTCATGGATCTGGTCGGCTGTACCCTCTGCCACCAGGTCGATAACCGCATCCTCGGCCCCTCGTTCAAAGAGGTTGCGGTCAAGTACAAAGACGACAAGGACGCCGTCAATCGTACCGCCGAGCGTATCGTCAAAGGCAGCAAGGGGGTCCTGGGGAGACGTCGCCATGCCCCCCAATAACATCAAGGACGACGAAGCCAGGCGAATTGCTGCCTGGATATTGGCGCGATAAGTCAAACGAGAATCGATTGAGCCTAAGAAAACCCCGCTGATTGCGGGGTTTTTTTTCCATCCGCCGCTGCAATGCTTCGCCGAGAATCTACCGTGCGAAGTGATAACATTCGGGCTTGTCGCGTTACCAACTTCAGGAGAAATTACATGGGTGCCATTTTGCAATCGCTGCAACGAACCGTCATCGCCGGATTTGTGCTGCTTGTCGTCATCGTCGGCCTTGTCGCGCTGATATCGGGCACCAATGTCCGCATGGAGCACGCGTGGATCGCATTTGTCATGCGCTGGTTTCATGTGATGTTCGGCGTGATGTGGATCGGCCTGTTGTGGTATTTCAATTTTGTGCAAATGCCGTCGATGCCGAAGATACCCGACGAGCAGAAGCCCGCGATCAGCAAAGTCATCGCCCCGGCTGCGTTGCTGTGGTTTCGCCATGCCGCACTATGGACAGTGATTACCGGCGTGACATTGGCGTCGATGAATGGCTACATCGTTCAGGCGCTCACGTTTCAGCGTCCCGTGCTTGCGATCGGCATCGGCATGTGGCTCGCACTGGTGATGGCGTTCAATGTCTGGTTCATCATCTGGCCCAACCAGCAAAAAGCACTGGGCATGGTGCCGGTTGAGGCCGACGTGAAAGCGAAGGCCGCGCGCACTGCGATGCTGACATCGCGACTGAACACGATGCTGTCCATCCCGATGTTGTTTTGCATGGTCGCGCAGCAGAACGGTGGACTATAAGCGTCGCTTTGATTCAATCGCCAGCGCCGGAAGCTTGGTCTTCCGGCGTTTTGCATTGGGGCGGGCACTACACAACGTAACCATCAGGTTTCATCAGTGCCGCCGACTAACTGATGTCACCACACTCGAAACAATTCAACGGAAAAAATCATGAATCAACTCGAAACAATAACTCTCGGCGGCGGCTGTTTTTGGTGTGTGGAAGCGGTATTCGATGATTTGAAAGGTGTAGAAGACGTGGTGTCCGGTTACATGGGCGGGCAGGGCGCTAACCCGAGCTATGAGGATATCTGCACCGGTCGAACCGGCCACGCCGAAGTCATTCAGGTGAAGTTTGATCCCGCGACGATTTCATTTCGCGAAATACTCGAGGTCTTTTTCGCCGTCCATAACCCAACGACCTTGAACCGGCAAGGCAACGATAGCGGCACGCAGTATCGGTCAGCGATTTTTTACCACACGACTGAGCAGCAACAAATTGCCGAGCAGGTGATCAAATCGGTGGGCGGTGGCAAGGTGTGGGAAGACGCAATCGTCACCGAAGTGACGGCGGCAAGCGCGTTTTATCCGGCCGAAGAATATCACCAGGAATTTTTCAAACGCAACCCGCACCAGGGCTATTGCATGGCGGTGGTATCGCCCAAATTAAGCAAATTCCGCAAGAATTTCACGTCGAAATTAAAATCGTAGAACGCCATCTGGCGGGCATTTCAGGGGCAAAACACTTGAAAAGCCGCGCCAGTGCTAGACTTTGCTATGCGGATTTCGCGCGATCCATATCCCGCAACTCCCGCCGCAGAATCTTGCCCACATTGCTTTTCGGCAATGAATCGCGAAACACAATCGACTTCGGATTCTTGTATCCGGTGAGATTTTTACGGCAGTAATCCGACACCTGCTCGGTCGATAGTGCCGCATCTTTTTTCACCACAAAAAGCTTGACCGCCTCGCCGGATTTTTCGTCGGGGATACCGATCACCGCGCATTCCATCACTCCCGGGCAGGACGCCACCACATCTTCAATTTCGTTTGGATAGACATTGAATCCCGATACCAGAATCATGTCTTTTTTGCGATCGACAATTTTGATGTGGCCGGTGTCGAGCATGACACCAATGTCGCCCGATTTGAAAAATCCATCCTTGGTCATGACTTTCGCGGTTTCGTCATCGCGCTGCCAATAGCCGCGCATTACTTGCGGGCCGCGCAGGCAGATTTCACCGGGCACTCCATTGGCCACGACGTTCTCATCGTCGTCGCGAATCGAGACTTCCGTCGATGGCATCGGCATGCCGACGTCGCCGGTAAAGGCAGAGGTCATCGCCGGATTGCAGGTAGCACCCGAGGATGTTTCGGTGAGGCCGAAGCCTTCGATAATCGGTGTCTTGGTGAGCGCCAGCCATTTCTCCGCGACCGCGCGTTGCACTGCCATGCCGCCGCCGTTGGAAATGCGCAAATGCGAAAAATCCAGCGTACGAAATCCGCCGTGGTTCACCAGTGAATTGAACATCGTGTTCACCGCCGGCAGCACGTTGAACTTGTGTTTGCGCAACACGTCCACCATGCCATCGATGTCGCGCGGGTTCGGAATGAGAATATTGTGGCCGCCGACTTTGATCGCGACCCACATGCAACTCACCAGGCAAAAGATGTGATACATCGGCAGGGCGGAAACGATGATGAGCGGATCGGGCGGCGGGCCTTTCGACGTATCTTTCAGGGCCGGTTGCAGCCATTCTTCGGCGATCATCGAATTGCTGGTGATGTTTGAATGCACGAGGATCGCACCCTTGGCCACACCGGTGGTTCCGCCCGTGTATTGCAGAAAGGCAATGTCGTCCGGGCCGAGATTCGGTGCGACCAACTTCATGCCGCGGCCGGCGTCGATGGCGGCATTGAATGGCACGTTGCCGGGCAAATTGAACGCGGGCACGGCTTTTTTCATGCGGCGCACGACAAAATTGGCGATCATGCCTTTCGGAAAACCGAGCAAATCGCCGATGCTGGCGAGTACCACGGTGTTGATTTTGGTATGGCCGATCACGGCTTCCAATGTTGGCGCGAAATTTTCGAGAATGATGATCGCTTCTGCACCGCAATCGTTGAGCTGATGCTCAAGCTCACGTGGCGTGTACAAAGGATTTACATTGGCGACCACAAATCCCGCGCGCAACACTGCGATGATGGCAACCGGATACTGCAGCACATTGGGCATCATCAAAGCCACGCGTGCGCCTTGTTTCAGGCCGCGCGATTGCAGCCACGCCCCCAACGCCTGCGAGAGCTGGTCGATGTCGCGATAAGTAAGCGTCTTGTCCATGCACGTGAAAGCAGGGCGGTCGGCGTATTTTTTGAACGCTTCTTCAGCCATCGCCGGCAGCGATGCAAAGCGCGCAACATCGATTTCAAATTCGACACCCGGCGGATAGTGCTTCAGCCAGGGCCGCTCGTTGAGCAATGCGGTGTTGGTGGACGTCATTGAGTGCTCCTCGTTGATTTTTCGCCTCTCCCACTCGTGAATTCTCTGGCGGGGGATGGCGGTTTAGTGACTGACTATTTGACTGTTGACATCATCTCATTTTCGCGCAATTTGATTGCCTGCGTGCTTGCCCAATTCCCATTTGGCGAGTGCCGCTCGATGCACTTCGTCGGGGCCGTCCGCGAAGCGCAATGCGCGCGCCTGCGTGAACGCATACGCCAACGGAAAATCGCCCGACAACCCCGCGCCACCGTGCGCCTGAATCGCCCAATCGATCACCTTTTGCGCAACATTCGGTGCCACCACTTTGATCATCGCAATTTCAGTGCGCGCGGCCTTATTGCCGACGGTATCCATCATGTGCGCGGCTTTCAGCGTTAATAGCCGTGCCTGATCGATCAGGCAACGCGCCTCGGCGATTCGCTCGTGCCAGACCGATTGCGATGAAATCGGTTTGCCGAAGGCGACGCGTGACGACAGCCGCAGGCACATCAATTCCAGCGCGCGTTCCGAGACGCCGATCATGCGCATGCAATGGTGAATGCGTCCGGGGCCGAGACGCCCTTGCGCGATTTCAAAACCCCGGCCTTCGCCGAGCAAGATATTTTCTGTTGGCACGCGCACGTTATCGAAGGTCATTTCGCAATGGCCGTGCGGCGCATCGTCATAGCCGAAAACCGTCAAAGGGCGATTGACCGTGACGCCTTTGGTATCAGCCGGCACCAGAATCATCGATTGCTGCGAATGGGTGGCCGCCCCGGTATCGCTCTTGCCCATGACGATATAAATTTTGCAGCGCGGATCACCGACACCGGATATCCACCACTTCTTGCCATTGATGACGTAATCATCGCCGTCGCGAACGATGCTTGTTTCGATATTGGTGGCGTCGGACGAGGCCACACCGGGCTCGGTCATCGCAAAGGCGGAGCGGATTTCGCCCGCCAGCAACGGCGTCAACCATTGCGCTTTTTGTTCGGCCGTGCCATAGGTGGCGAACACTTCCATGTTGCCGGTGTCCGGTGCCGAGCAATTGAAAATCTCCGGCGCCCACAGTACCCGCCCGGTGATTTCGGCCAGTGGCGCATATTCGAAATTGTTCAGCCCCGCGCCATACTCGGCATGTGGCGAAAAGAGGTTCCACAGCCCCGCCGCCCGCGCTTTCGGCTTCAGTTCTTCGATGACGGTCGTCGGTGTCCAGCGTTTGCCGGCGACGGTGTTGGCCTCAATTTCGTCGTAAAAACGTTGCTCGTTTGGATAGATGTGTTCATCGAAGAACGCGTTCAGACGTTGCTGTAAATCGACGACTTTGGGAGAGAAGTTGAAATCCACTGTTGACTATGCCTTTTCAATTAATTTGAGTGCGACTTTCCAGCCAAGCTCCGCCATCGGTCGCGCCGCTTTGCCCATCGCCATCGCCTGTTCGGACGCGGCCGTACCATCGACGACGCGCTTCATGATGCCCTGCAAAATGCCCGCCATGCGAAACAGATTGTAGGCGAGGTAGTAATCGAAATTCTCAATCCCGGCGCGACCGGTGCGCTGGCAATAGGTCGCGACATAAGTCTCAAATTCCGGAATACCCAATTCCTGCAAATTAAGTCCCGCGACACCGCGAAACGCACTCGGTGGCACATGCCAGGCCATGCAGTGATACGCAAAATCGGCCAGCGGATGGCCGAGGGTGGCGAGTTCCCAATCGAGGATCGCGAGGATGCGCGGCTCCGTGGGGTGAAAAATCAGATTGTCGAGCCGGTAATCGCCATGCACGATCGCCGTTTCATCGCCGGGCGGAATATGTTGCGGCAGCCAATCGATGAGCTTGTCCATGTCCTCGATTTTTTCGGTCTCCGAGGCGCGGTACTGCTTGGTCCAGCGGCCGATCTGGCGTTCAAAGTAGTTGCCGGGCTTGCCGAAATCAGCGAGCCCAGCGGCGGCATAATCGACGCAATGCAGGCGTGCGATGACGCGATTCATTTCGTCGAAAATCGCTGCGCGCTCCGTCTGGGTCATGCCCGGCAATGCGGGATCCCACATCACGCGGCCGGCGACAAATTCCATGATGAAAAACGCGCGGCCGATCACCGTTTCATCGGCGCACAACGCATGCATTTTCGCCACCGGCACGTCGGTTGCGGCAAGTCCTGCCATCACCTTGAATTCGCGTTCGATCGCGTGCGCGGAAGGCAGCAGCTTCGCGGTCGGGCCGGGTTTGCAACGCATCACATACGCACCACTCGGCGAAGTCAATTTGAAGGTTGGGTTGGATTGCCCGCCCTTGAATTGCTCCACCGTGAGCGGGCCCTGGTAGCCGTCAACGTTGGCGCGCATCCAGTGATCAAGCGCCGCCTCGTCGAATTTCTGCTGGCTGGCGACCGGCTTGGTGCCCTTGAAATGCTCGAATCCCTGGTCAGACATGCACATCTTCTCCGTGTGTTTCACCAAAACCCGCAACTTGCCGCGCGCGGTACTTCGCGTATTGATCGAACAGCATTTCCATGCTGGTACGACGATTGCCCGCCTGCAGCCAATCGAGCGGCGACAGATTCACCATGCGCAAAATCACATCCATTCGTGCGTCGCCAATATCGAGCACGTTGACGCACGCGGGACTTTGCTCGAAAGCGCCCAGCAATTGCCGTTGGCCGGTGATGAGGTAGGAAAGGATCGCGCGGTTGACGGCACCATGCAGCACCAGCAACATCGAATCCCAGTTGGCATCATTTCGCAGCGCATCGACTTCAGGCAGTACGCGGTCGAGCATTGCGCCGACCGTTTCGCCGCCGAGAAATTGCACATCCTCATCGACCACGCCATCGGTCAACGCGGTGAAGGATTGCAGCAAATCTTTTTCGGCAATGGTGGCAAGACGACCGCCGCGAATTTCCTGCAAGTTCGGGCGAATCTCGATGGGCGCGGAATGGCCGATTGCTGCAAGTACGTATTGCGCGGTTTGCGCGGTGCGATGGAGCCCGCTGGTAATGACGCGGTCAAATGCAACGCCATGCGCCGCAAATAATTCACCCGCCGCACGCGCCTGTTCGATGCCGAATGGCGTCAAGGGAACCGTTTCCGGTGGTAGCGGTTTGCCTTCCGGCGTGAAGTAGCTGACGCTGCCGTGGCGCATCAGATAGATGCGGCGCCTCCGCCGCGAATCCGGCGACGATGTCACTTAGCGTGCCATTCCGGTGAATGGAATCTTTCCCACGAGTATTTGATAAAACATCACCCAATCGCCAATGAAACTGAAGAACGGATAGGTGAAAGTCGCCGGCCGATTGTGCTCAAAGAAGAAATGCCCGACCCATGCGAAGCCGTATCCGGCGACGGGTATCAGTGCGAACCACCAGCCGTTGCCAGTGGCAATTCCGGTGGCAAGCAATCCCAGTACCAGCCAACTGCCAACGAAATGCAAGGCCCGGCACGTAGGATTGGCATGCTGCGAAAGGTAGAAGGGATAGAACTCGCGAAACGTTTTGTAGGGTTTTTCCATAGCGGCAATTCGCGTGGTGGTGGAGAGAAGGCATTTCAGCGCCGAAAACCAGAATCCATTTTATCGAGTTTTCTGAGCAGACCCGGCCAGGCGAGATTTCCGCCAAGACCCTTGGTCACTTGTTTCGCCTGCCGCTGCGCGCCGTCAATGATCGGTTGTGGAATACGCGTCAATTCGCCGCCGCCCGCTTGCGCACGAATTTGAATCGCGCAGGTCGATTCGAAAAAATACATAAGGAGAAATGCGTCCGCAATGGATTCGCCGACCGTCAGCAGGCCGTGGTTGCGCAGCATGTAGAACAACTTATCACCCAAATCATTTACCAACCTTGGCCTTTCGTCGTCATTCAAGGCAACACCTTCGTAGCGGTGATAAGCGAGGCTCGCCAGCACAAAAATCGATTGTTGCGAAATCGGCAGCACGCCATTCTTTTGCGCCGATACCGCCACGCCATTGGCGGTATGCACATGCAACACACACTTCGCGTCATGTCGCGCGGCGTGGATGGCGCTATGGATCGTGAAGCCGGCGGGGTTGACCGGAAATGGGTTTTCGCTGTCGAGTTTGTTGCCTGCGAGATCGATTTTGACAAGGCTGGATGCAGTGATTTCGTCGAACAACATGCCATAGGGATTGATCAGAAACTGATTCTCGCTGCCGGGGATTTTGGCCGTAATGTGCGTAAACACCAGATCCGCCCAGCCATACAGCGCAACCAGCCGATAACAGGCGGCAAGGTCGATGCGTGTTTGCCATTCTTCGGCGGAAACATTGTTTTGCACACTGGGAATATTCAAGGTGTCCATGAAAAAAATCTCCGTTTAGCAATTGCGGATGGAAGCGTTAGTTTACCCGCGTTAAAGGTGCGCCGGGCTTGACGTCAGTTGTGCAATGCGCATGGACGGAGGCGATTGGATGTACCTTTGTCGAATCGGCATTCAGTGGCGGGTGAGGGGAGCGATGGCGGATAAATCCGCCCTACGGCTGGGGCTCTGACATGGGGTACTTCTATTTACTCTCAATTCTTGTCATTCTCGCGAACGCGGG
>JANOKK010000341.1:0-2072 GCA_031419255.1 Betaproteobacteria bacterium | reverse complement strand
CCCACCTCGCGCCTTGCAGGGCGCTCGGATTCGGCAGGCACAAAATAGGCCGCAGGGCCTATTTTGTGTCCAGCCTCATCCACTGTTCCGCAACCCTGCGGCTAATCCGTTGATCGTGAGATGTATCGCCCGTTTGGTTTTGTCGTCGGTTTGCCCGGCTCGATAGCGCCGCAACAAGTCGATTTGCAAGTGATTCAGTGGATCGAGATACGGAAAGCGATTGCGGATGCTGCGTGCGAGCGCGGGATTGTCTTCGAGGAAAGCACTCGCCCCGGTGATCGCCCGCAGCATCTCCACGCTCACTTGCCATTCGGTTTTGATGATGGAAAATATTCGCGCGGCCAGTTCCCGATCTGGCACCAGATCGGTATAGCGGGCGGCAATCGCGAGATCGGTTTTGGCGAGCACCATGTCCATGTTGGCAAGCACGGTGCGAAAGAATGGCCAATCGGCATACATTTCCCGCAATTGCACCAGCGCCGCGTCGCGGCCTGCCGGTGCGTGGTCAAGCCAATTCTTCAGGGCGCTACCAAAACCGTACCAACCGGGAATCGACAGACGACATTGGCTCCAACTGAACACCCACGGAATCGCGCGCAGGTCGGCGATGGAACTTGATGGCTTGCGCGACGCGGGTCGACTGCCAATATTAAGACCGGCAATTTCACTCACCGGCGTAGCACCGCGAAAAAAATCAACGAAGCCGGGCGTATCGTAGACTAGATGCCGATAGGCATCGCACGCACTTGCCGAGAGCGCTTGCATCGCTTCCCACCACTCGGGTTTGTCGCGATGTTCGCCCGCCGGAAAATTCGACAGCATCGCCGCCGAAATCAGCGTCTCGAAATTGCGCCGGCCAAGCTCGGTGTCGGAGTATTTCGCCGCGATCACTTCGCCCTGTTCGGTGATCCTGAGGCCCGCCGCTGAACAGCCCGCCGGTTGCGCCTGAATCGCTTCAAACGTCGGCCCGCCACCACGACCGACGGTTCCGCCACGACCATGAAATAGTCGAAGCTTCACACCGGTTTCCACCGAGAGATCAGCGAGCATTTTCTGCGCGCCGTAGAGTTCCCAATTGGCGGTGAGATAGCCGCCATCTTTATTGCTATCGGAATAGCCGAGCATGATTTCCTGCAAGCCATCGCGGCTGTCGAGCCAGGCGCGGTATTGCGGCAGCGCGAACGCGGCGCGCATGATGGCCGCCGCGCCTTGCAGATCGGTGATGGTTTCGAACAGCGGGATGATGGAGACTTTCAATTGCGGTCGACCATCGCGCGTAAACAGTGAACCGGTTTCTTTCAGCAGCAGTGCCACTTCCAGCAAATCGCTCACCGATTGCGCCTTGGAAATAATCGCATTCGGCACGGCATCGCCACCGAAGCGGACATTGATACCGGCCGCCGCCTGGAACACCGCGAGTTCGCCGACGGTGGTATCGCTATAGGTTTCGGCGGCAATCCGCAATGCGCGCGGGTTCGATAATTCATGCAGCAATATCGATACGCGCGCGGCCTCGTCGCGTTGCAAATAATCAGGGCACACTCCCGCTTTCGACAGCAATTCGCCGACCGCAACTTCATGCACGTCGGAATTCTGCCGCAGGTCGATCGAGGCCAAATGAAAGCCAAAAATATCGATTGCGTAACGCAATTGCGCGAGGCGCCCCGCCGCCAATGCGCCACTTGCGTGTGTGGCGAGCGAAGCGGCTATCACATCAAGGTCCGTGCGAAATTCGTGCGGATTGGTATATGCGTCGAGGGCCACTTCCGGCCTTCGGATCGGTGGCATGCCGGCCAACTCGGTCATCGTCGCTGCGAGCCGCGCATACACGCCGATCAGTGCGCGCCGATACGGCTCGTCTTGCCGATGCGCAGACGCGTCGCCGGATTTTTCGGCGAGCGCCAGCAATTCGGCAGTCGGGGCAACCAGTCGGCTCGACATCGATAGTTCTGCGCCCAGGCGATGCACTTCAAACAAGTAGTGCTCGAATGCGACGGTGGCTTGTCTGCGCATGGCACCGTCCAATGATTCGGCGGTGACAAAGGGATTGCCGTCGCGATCGCCGCCGATCC
>JANOKK010000340.1:0-1802 GCA_031419255.1 Betaproteobacteria bacterium | reverse complement strand
TGGTGCCGGAGCAGTCGATCATTCCGGTCGGTGATGAACATTTTCTGTTCAAAGTGGTCGATGGTCGCGCGCAACGAACCAAAGTTGAAATAGGCCAACGGCGCGATGGCTCGGTCGAAATCCTACGCGGACTGGAAGTCGGCGAAATGGTGGTGACGGCAGGCCAGACAAAGTTGCGCGACGGCGCGCAAGTAAGTGTCGCTGGCATGCCGCCAGCGTCGCCGAGCGCTGCGGCCGAACACAAATCAGGCGGTAAATCATGACGCTGCCCGAACTTTGCATCAAGCGTCCGGTGTTCGCCACGGTGCTTAGTCTCGCCGTGTTGCTGATCGGCTTGATTTCCTACACGCGCCTCCCGGTGCGCGAGTATCCGAAGATCGACGAACCGATTGTCAGCGTTGAGACCGCCTATAAGGGCGCATCGGCCGAAGTAGTCGAATCGACCATCACCAAGCCGCTTGAAGATTCGTTGTCGGGCATTGAAGGGGTCGATGTCATGACCTCTCAGAGCCGTTCCGAGAGAAGCCAGATCAACATCAAGTTCAAACTCACACGCGACCCCGATTCGGCCGCCGCCGACGTGCGCGACAAAGTGGCGCGCGTGCGCGGCCGTCTGCCCGAATCGGCGGACGATTCCATCATTTCCGAGGTCGAGGCGGATGCAGATCCGATCATGTTTATCAGCTTCAACAGCGATAAGCACACGCCGCTCGAAGTCTCCGACTACGCCAACCGTTACATCAAGCCGCGTTTTTCCACACTGCCGGGTGCGGCCGATGTGCGCATTTTCGGTGAGCGAAAAATTTCCATGCGCATCCGGCTCGACCGCTCGAAACTTGCCGCCTATAAATTGGGGCCGGCGGACATCGAGGATGCGCTGCGCCGGCAGAATGTCGAAGTGCCAGCGGGGCGCATCGAGAGTCGGTCGCGCGAATTCTCGGTGCTCGCCCAGACCGATCTTCAGACGCCCGAGCAATTCAACAATATCGTGATCCGCGATGCGGGCGGTTATCCGGTGAGGCTGCGCGATGTCGCGCGCGCCGAGATCGCGGCCGTCGACGAGCGGATTCTCGCGCGTTTCAATGGCCGCAATGCGGCCACACTCGCAATCATCAAGCAATCGACCGCAAATCCGCTGGAGCTTTCACTCGCCGTGCGCGCGGAGTCCGCGGAAATTCAGACGTCGTTGCCGGACGGCATGAAACTCGAGGTCATGTACGATACTTCGCTATTCATCGAGCAAGCGATTAAGGCCGTGTTCGGCACCATCTGGGAGGCCATTGTACTGGTCGCACTGGTGATCTTTTTGTTCCTGCGCAATCTGCGTGCGACCATCATTCCGCTGATTACGATCCCGGTTTCGCTGGTAGGCGCGTTTGCGTTGATGTATTTGTTCAATTTCAGCATCAACACGTTGACACTTTTGGCGATGGTGCTGGCGATCGGCCTGGTTGTCGACGACGCGATCGTGGTGCTGGAAAACATCTACCGCAATCTGGAAGCCGGCATGCAACGCACCGAGGCCGCGATCAAAGGCGCGCGCGAGATCGCATTCGCCGTCGTGGCAATGACGCTCACGCTCGCGGCCGTCTATGCGCCGCTTGCATTCGCCACCGGCCGCACTGGCCGGCTGTTCATCGAGTTTGCATTGGCGCTAGCGGGGGCCGTGGTGGTATCGGGCTTCGTCGCGTTGACCTTGTCGCCAATGCTTTGCTCGCTTATTCTCAAGCACGACGTGAAGCATGGCAGGGTCTACAACGCGATCGAGTCGATCATCCTGCACGTGACCGAACTCTACAATC
>JANOKK010000339.1:0-1973 GCA_031419255.1 Betaproteobacteria bacterium | reverse complement strand
CGAAGGGCTTAGGCCGCGGCCTGGATGCGCTGCTGGGTGGTGGCAAGGCCAGCGGGCAAGCGGCAGTAGGGGAAGGCGTCCTCCGCGAAATCCCAGTGGGCGATTTGGTACCGGGCAAATATCAGCCACGCACACGTATGGACAAAGCGGCATTGGAGGAACTTGCGCAATCAATCAAAACCCGCGGCATCGTCCAGCCGATCCTTTTGCGGCAAATCGCTCCAGGGCAATTTGAAATTGTCGCCGGTGAGCGGCGTTGGCGCGCGGCACAAATTGCCGGTTTGGCGACAGTGCCTGCGCTGGTGCGCGATATTCCTGACGAACAAGCGCTCGGCATCGGATTGATCGAGAACATTCAGCGTGAAGATCTGAATGCTATTGAAGAAGCGTATGGCATCAAGCGCCTGATCGATGAATTCAAACTTACTCACGAAAGCGCGGCGCAAGCGGTAGGCCGTTCGCGCGCGGCAGTGACAAATCTCTTGCGCCTGCTCGATCTTGCCAAGCCGGTACAAGATATGGTCATGGACGCCAAACTGGACATGGGTCATGGCCGCGCGTTGCTGGCGTTGCCCAAATCGAAACAGGTCGAACTCGCGCATCAAATTGTCGCGAAATCCCTGTCGGTGCGCGAAACCGAGCGCCACGTCAAGCAGGAATTGGCACCGTCAAAAGCCGATAAGACCACACTGACCGTGGCCGCTGACATTCGCCGCCTTGAAAATGACCTTGCCGAAAAACTGGCCACACCAGTCTTCGTCAAAGCCGACCGAAAGGGTCGCGGCAGAATCACGATCCAATTCCACTCACTTGAGCAACTGGACGGAATTCTCGAAAGAACGGCACTGAAGTAATTGGCAACCAAGTTTGTGCGCCGCACCATAAGTCGCTATGCCCAATGTTCTTGTTGCCGGAATCCGCTCGCTTGATTGACCGGAAAGATAACAATCGGATAAAATTCAAAGGATTTCCTGGTGTCAGCCTGACAATTAATGCTGCGGTTGCAGAACTCGCAAATGAACAAGCAAATCCGCGCAGTTCTGAAATACCAGGCGATTGCCACGTTGTTCATCGCGACGGTAATCGGAAGCATCGGGGGGCTTCATTGGGGGTTTTCCGCACTATTAGGCGGAATGATCAGTCTGTTGGGAGGCGCAACTTACGGCATGATGCTCGCGCGAGTCGGCAAAGCTTCTGCCGAGTCCGCGCTGCTCGGTATGATGCGTGCGGAGTCCGCCAAGATTCTGGTAATTGTGCTACTGCTGTGGCTGGTATTTGCCGGCTACGAACAAGTTTTCGGTGCCGGTTTCATCGGTACATTCATCATTACAACACTCATTTTTTCCGTTGCCGTGTTCATTCGCGACAAATAGCACACACAAAAACAAACCTTTAGCCATGGCCGCCGAACAAGAACTCACCCCCACCAGCTACATCAATCACCATCTGTCGTTCAATGCGCATGAGGTGGGAAATGCTGGCGGCGGGTTTTGGACCATTCACTACGATACCTTGATCACCTCGATTTTCCTGGGCGTGGTCGCGTTCGGATTCCTGTTGTGGGTGGTGCGCGGCGCAACAGCCGGCGTACCCGGCAAGCGCCAGGCATTTGTCGAATTACTGTTTGAATTTATCAACGATCAGGCGCGCGGCATTTTCACCCATGGCGATACCAACAAGTTTGTCGCCCCCTTGGCGCTCACGGTTTTTGTCTGGGTGCTGATGATGAATTCGATGGATTTTCTGCCCATCGATATCATGGCCAAGTTTTATGAACATGTTTTGCATCAGCACAATTGGCGCGGTGTTCCCACGGCTGACGTCAACACCACCTTCGCGCTGGCGTTGTCGGTTTGGTTCCTGATGATCTATTTCAGCATCAAGGTCAAGGGTCTGGGCGGCTGGATACATGAGCTTTTCTGTTCCCCATTCGGCGCGAATCCTTTGTTGTGGCCGTTCAACCTGATGTTCAA
>JANOKK010000338.1:0-3764 GCA_031419255.1 Betaproteobacteria bacterium | reverse complement strand
TGATTTAGCATATACGCGTCTTTTTTAGTACTTTTATTGAGCTCATCATTCTCATCTATGAATTTATCCCTTCTATTAAAAATTTGTGGGGTATTTGTTTTTTACCATACCCCCCACTTCGTGCAGGTTGACGTTGCAGAGATGAAATGAAAATGCAGCGTGCGCGGCTATTTTGTCCCAGTCACTTCGACGTCCACGCGGCGATCCGGTTGCAGACAGGCAATCAATCCCGGATTCGCTTTCCGGCCCCGGCAATCGTCCGCCTTGGTCACCGGCAGCGCTTCACCCTCGCCTCTCGCGGCAATTTTCGCGGATGGAATGCCGGCGGGGTCAACCAGATAGGATTTGACGGCCTCGGCACGACGTTGAGACAGCGCCTGATTGTAGGCAGGCGAGCCGATTCGATCCGTGTGGCCTGTGACGGAAATGACATCGTATTGAGTTCCGCGCAGATCGGCCGCAAATTTATCGAGCGACATTTTCCCGGCCGGCTTGATGATCGCTTTGTCAAAATCAAACAATGAATCGGCCGAGAATGTCACGCGGCGCGGTTGTGGTGCGGGCGGCGGCACGGCAACAGTTGGCGCTGCCGTGCGCGCAGGAATGACGGGTACCGGCTCAGGTGCTACCGAGCGAGTGACTTCCGCCACCAACGGCATCGGTGCCGGCACGTAAGCAACGCGTGCCGGAGACTTCCGACCGAATCGATAGATCAATCCGGCGGACACCAGATCGATATCACCACGATTGCCAACGGCGTCATTGACGCGATGGCGTTCCGCTTCGACGCGCATCGCCCACGATTCATTGAACGCATACTGCATGCCGACGCCGTATTTGACGCCATCATCGCGCTTGCTGACATAGGGTTTCACCACATGCACCAGGCCGGTGCCGGTAAAAGTGTCGCGCGCTTCTGCGTGACTCAAACCCACACGGCCAAACATGGAGAATTTTTCAGTGACCGGCAATGTACCAACCAGATCCAGATTCAGACCCCTGATTTTGATTTCACCCGTCAATGATCCCAACGGTACGGTGTTCGCGACGTAGCCGAATTTTCCCATATCGAAATATCCTGCTTCGAATGCGAAATTGCGATTGATCTGGTAGCCGCCAAAAATCTTGTAACCGGTATCGCGATCATCGTCGCGAATCGAGGTCGTGGCGAATCGCCCTGCCAGCAGGCCGCTGATAATCCTCGCATCGTCGATTCTTGCTCTCGACTGGCCGGCGTTGATGCCGAAATACCAGTCCGATATGTCCGCCATCGCGGGCGGGCATGCGATGGCGGTCAAAACCGCGACTGCCATCAGCTTCATTGTTCCTGCGGCGCTAACTCGTTTCATGTTTTTCTCCAGGATTTTTTAAGAGTATCAAGGCGCGGGAACATTGATGACGGTGTTGACCATCGTCACCGACGCGCCGAGTGAGAGCGCTCGGCCATTCAAGGTCACTATCGCGACGTTGCCGGCGGTCGAGATCGCAACGCCCGACTGGGAAATGATGGTGCCGACCATGGTGCCGCCGCCGCCCGCGTTGATGGTGGCCGCACTACCGACCTGCCAGAAGACATTCTTGGCTTGCGCACCGCCGGCAAGCGTGACGCTTTGCGGGAACGCTGCGCCCGGCCCGCCGACGGTAAGTGTGGTGGCCATCTGGAAAACCCACACCGCGTTCGCGTTGCCTTGTGCATCGAGCGTGAGATTGCCGCCACGAATCATGAATGAACCTGACGATGCGGTGTAAACACCTGGTGCCAGCGTCAGACTGCCAAGATTGCCGGCACCCGGATCGGGGCCACCGGGTTGCGCCACCAATGCGTTGTAGGCGGCGAGTGCGTCGCCACGGGCGAGCGTGGCGATGGCGAAGGTGGTTGCATTTCCTTCGGACGGACAAGCCGGTGTTGGCGGTGGAGCCGCTGTGTAGATTTTGCCGTTGACGGTGCCGACGTTGAGCGGCGTTTCGGTATACGTGCAGCCGGGACCCGCATCATGAAATCCGGTGACGGCGGTAGAAACCGCGGTGGTACCGAGATCGCCATTGATGATTGTCAGTAGGCCCTGATTGGTGACGCCGGCGGAGCCGCCGAAGGTACCGAACGATGACGCAGAGCCGAGGCTGACGGGGCCCTGACCAACCGGTGGCTGACAGGTGCCGTTGACGACGAAATTCCAGATGAAATCATTGGCCAACACGTTGCCCGGAACGGCGAGGTCTTTGACGCCGCTGGTGCCGCCTTTCAGCGTGGCCGTATACGTCGTGCCGGCGGTGAGCGCGGTCAGTGGTGTGAATGTTGCAATCCGGCCCGATGCAGCATCAACCACGACCGATGCGGCGGTCACGGCAATTGGTACCGGTGGCGGACCTTTTAAGGTAAACGTTGCGCTGTTGACGGTCGCGGGGTCGAGCCTGAAACCAGACGGCACACTAAAGGTCGCATTGATGGTCGCGTTGGTACAGACACCTGATGCGTTGGCCGTAGGATTGGTCGACAGCACCGAAATATTGGCTGGCGCAATCGGGCCGCTCGTCAGGAATGTCCACACATAGTTGCTGGCACCCGGCAATGATCCTTGATTGCCTGCGAGTGCATTGCCGGCAAGATCCGTGACGGCGGAGGTGATCGTGACAGTGTAGTTAGTGCCTGCCGCCAGTGGTGCGGTCGGCGTGAATACCGCCATGCGGCTACCGACGACATAAGTCACGCTGCCGCTTGGTGCTACGCACGGTGCAGGGCAGGTCACCAAAAAGCTGGTCGCGGAAACAGTCGCTGGCGAAATATCTTCGGTGAAGACGGCAGAAATGGCGGTATTAGTGGCCACCCCCGGCGTCGGGCCTGGAGTCGTTGTTGCCGGCACCGAGAAGACAACGCCAGGTCGCGTGGTATCGGCGATCAGTGCGGTCCTGAATGTCCAGACAAAATTACTGCCCAACGGAACGCCTTGCGTGTCCATCACACCGGTGGTGATAGTGGCGGTACACGTCACACCTGCGGGCAGCGCCGCGCTTGGCGTGAATGTTGCCGAGCGATTTGCGCTCGAGTAAGTGACACTCCCCGCAATGGCAGCGGTCGGACACGCCAGCGTGAACGATGATGCGGTAATCGAGGTCGCGGCCATATCGGTACTGAATGCGGCAACCACCACGGTGTTGATAGGAACACCGGTTGCATTGTTGGCCGGCGCAACAGCAGTAACTGTCGGCACCAGCACGGCAATGCCGCCAGCACCCAGGATTGGCGCGCGGCCTTCGCCGCCACCACCACAGCCTGCTGCCAAGGCGCTGAATAGCAGTGCCGTGAACCACGACAGGCTGCGTGAATATGGTTTTAAAGTGATCATTTGTTTCCTCTTTTCGGATGCGTGATTCAAAGTGCGCGCGGTCAAAAAATCTGAACCCGGTTGCGAGAAATGCTGGTTGCCGCAGCGGCAGGATTGGCCGTTCTTGGCCTCGATATCATCCCGTCACATGGCCCGAAATGCATTCAGACCGGACGCAGAACGCCGGAGTCGACACAACGTGCCGACTCCGGCGATGGTGCTCTATTGGCGTGGTTCGCCATTGCGATTGACGGTGATCGTGCTGCCCGGTGCAGAACTCATTTGAATGCGATTTTCACGGCCACGGTATTCATAGGTGACATCCCAGTAGGCGGGTGTACCGCTGGCAACGGTTCTGCAACGCTGTACGTCTTTGTCGTAGGTAACGCCATCGCCCCGACCCTGGTTGCTGCCGATCAACCCGCCTGCGATCGCACCGCC
>JANOKK010000337.1:0-1847 GCA_031419255.1 Betaproteobacteria bacterium | reverse complement strand
GAGTCGAACGCGCTCTTGCCGCCATCGAACATGCCAACCACCAGCCACTCGCGCTGGGCGAATCTCAGCGATTGTCCGATCGCCACACCTTCAAATTCCTCGAAGACACTGCGCCCCACAATCACTTCAGACGAACCCGGACGAAACATGCGGCCCTTCTCAAGCCTCACCTGCGGGCGCAAAATCAATCCCATTGGCGGCAGACCGCGCGTGACGATATTCGAGAGTTTGTCCTGGCCGCGTTTGGTGAGTGAGGTCAGGACCACCGCTTCCTTGGAGACCATCGCGCGTCCCTCGCTATCGCGTGCGATTTGCGGGAACGATTCGATCAATGACGCTTGATCGCGCGAAACACCGCTCTGGATTTCCGTGTCGGCCGATTTGCGGATGAAGACCACATTGTCAAAACTGCCGGTGCCGCCCATGGTTTTCTTGAGTCCCGCGTCGAGCATCAACACCGCCGCGAACACGAACGCGACCAGCGCCATGCCGCCCGCCGTCAAGACAGTCGTGAGTTTCCTCGTCCAGAGATTTCGAAAAATGTAGGAGAAAGGAACTTTCATCCGACATGCCTCAATCCATCGACGATCTTGATGTTGGCGCTGCGATAGCTCGGCACCAGCGCCGCGGCGACACCGACCGTGAGCGCGCAGGCAATTTGCAATAGCACCGTTGCCTGCGAGACTTTGAACATCGCGAACAGCGCACCCGCCGGCGAAGCGGCAAAACCTTGCGCGACCGGAATTGTCAACACGATGCCGATGCCGGCACCAATCAGTGCCAGCATCATCGCTTCACCGAACACCAACGCCGCCACAAACCACGGCGAGAAACCCAGCGCCTTCAGTGTCGCGTATTCAGCCAAACGTTCACGCGCGGTCATCGCCATCGTGTTCGCAACCACGGCCATGATGATGAAGATCACCACAAACGACACCACGCGAATCGCAACCACGATCGCTTCGGATTGCGCGACGAATCCCAACTGAAACGATTTCTCGGTTTCAGTCAATGTCTCGGCGAGAGAATTCTTGAAATCGGTATCGATTGCCCGCGAAATGTCCGCGATCCGGCCTGGGTCGGTCACTTCAATATTGAATACACCAATCTGATCGGCGCGACGCGGAAATTTCTTGATCAGAAATTCGTTGATGTAATTCCACTGGAAAAAGAATTGGCGCGTAACAGTAGTCTCGTCCTTGCCGTCATAGATCGCGCGGATCGTGAATTGCCAATTGCCGGGGAAAATCGTGCCGCGCAGCGGGATTACATCGCCCACTTTCCAGCCGTATTGATCCGCAAGTTTCCTGCCGACGATGGCACCCTGCCGATCGCGTTTGAAGGCGAGCAGCTCTTCCGGCTTAATCAGAAACTCCGGATACATTTCAAAATAATTGTCGCTGTCCACCGCGAACTGCGGAAAGAAATTTTTCGGCTCGATGTAAATCCCGCCGAACCAATGCGAATGCGATACCGCTTTAACCCCTGGCACCGCTTTGATGCGGTCGCGGTAATAGACCGGCATCGGGAACACCAACGAAATGGCGTTGCGCGTGATCATGCGCGCAGCCGATGACGCGTTCGCGCCGGCGAACCAGGCATCGACCACGGTCTGCAGCAAACCGAACGCAAGGATTGCGATCACCAACCCGATGATCGTCAGGCCCGAACGCAGCTTGGCGCGGAAGACGTTCTTGAAGATGAGTTTCAGGAAGTACATGTGAACTCTACGTGGGCGGTCGAAAGCGATGCCGCCATATTGATCCGCGAATTAAGTAAAAGAATGCGTGTAAAAGTTACAACCATTTTTCCCTGTCGCCCCGGACCTGTTCCGGGGCCCAATCTTG
>JANOKK010000336.1:0-2587 GCA_031419255.1 Betaproteobacteria bacterium | reverse complement strand
GTCGAGCTGCTGCGCGAGCGTGTCGGTTCGCCATTGTCGCTGGCATCGATCGCACGCGATCTTGCCGTCGCCCCCGCGACGCTAAAACGCTATCTCGATATCTTACAGGCGTTGTTCATCGTGTTCACCGTGCACCCGTGGCACCGCAATGTGGGGCGCGCGATTTTGCAAACCCCCAAAGTGTATTTTTTCGATTCCGGCCTGGTGCGAGGCGATCAAGGTGTTCGCCTGGAAAACGCAGTCGCTGCAATGCTATTGAAGCAGGCCCACTTTCTGCAAGACAGTACCGGCACGGAAGCCGGGCTGCATTACATTCGCACCAAAGATGGTGCCGAAGTGGATTTCGCGCTCAGCGATGCCGGCAAACTGACGCAATTGATCGAATGCAAATGGAGCGACAACAAGCCGCATCGCGCACTGATGCGATTTGCCGAACAGTTTGCAGAGGCCGAGGCCGTGCAGATTGTGTACAACTTGCGGCAAGAGGAACAGCGCGACAGCATTAGTGTGCGTGACGCGGCGGTGTGGCTGGCGAGGCTGGCGGCGTGACTGAGCCAAGGGTTTGATTAAGTTCGCATCACACATTCTCAACGATCGCACGAGACACCACGCGGCGTTTCTTAATATCAGATTTCCCGGACGGAAAGGAGCAATCGGATAGCCAGCAATGCCCTCCGCATTCAAGTTTTGTCAAAAATATTTGACAAAATTGTGGCATGCGTTACCATGCTCGAATGCCAGAGCAGATGCACAACTTAACTGATCTCGGCGCGGTAATACGTTCGCGCCGGCAAAGTCTTGGTCTCACGCAGGAGCGACTTGCCGCACTCGCGGACCTTTCCAGGGCAACGGTGAACGAACTGGAGAGCGGCGTGATCGGAGATCTTGGGATCAAGCGAGTCATGCGCGTGTTGGAAGTGATCGGTGGTTCAATCACGTTTTCGCAAAATGCCAATATCACGGGCAAACCTGTCCGCAATGGTCTCAAGATTGCGGCAAAAACGGCAAGCATCAGCTATCGGAGCCAACTCCCGCCTAATGCCCTTGCGGCAGCCGTCAGAAGTGGCAAAATTCCTACGAAATATCGAGCGCATTTCGCGACTCTGCTTGACGAGGCACCAATCCCAGTCGTGGTTCGCGCGGTCGAAGAATCTTTCGCTGAAGGGGTTCCACGCATTGCGTGGCACAACATCGCAAGCTGGGCAAACGAATTCAAATCCCACCGAAACGCGTGGCGATAAGTGGAACAAATCAGAATAGAATCGAAAAACACCCGCAGGAGAAAATACCATGACGACGCAACTGGACATTGTAGAGGTTGAGGCACTTAAACTCCCTTCAAGGGAACGTGCGGCGCTCTCGCAGCGATTACTTGCCAGTCTCGATGAGGACGCGGAGATCGAAAAGGCGTGGGCGATTGAAATCGAACGGCGGGTGGCTGAGATCGATAGCGGGCGAGTGCACGCAATCCCCATGGAAGAAGCATTGGCGCGTGTGCGTGCGTCATTGGCGTGAGGCTGGCAATTGTTCCGGCGGCGCTTGCCGAATTACACGCAGCGGCAACTTTCTATGCGGCAAGTGGCGGCACCGCATTGGGTCGCTCGCAATTAGCGTTCGTCGAGTCCAACTAATTCCATTTCCATTTCAAAAATACAATGTCATCCTGAGCGAAGCGAAGGATTTCGTCATTAAGAGATCCTGTGCTTCGCTCAGGATGACATTACCAATGATTGAGAAATGGAATAACGAATTGATCCGCTTGGGTCGATCGCCAGAATCGAAATTGCTCCATCACAATACATCGCGAATCAACGTCCCGCCTTTGGAAAATGGTGAAGAGGCGGATTTGCGATGCCAAGACTGTGTCGCCGTATTTGCAATCCCCCAATGACTAAACAAGACAAAATCTACGTCGCCGGCCACAGAGGCCTCGCCGGTTCTGCCATCGTTCGCAGCCTGCAAAAAAACGGCCACACCAATCTCGTCACGCGCACCCACGCCGAACTCGATCTCATCGACCCGCGCGCCGTCGCCGAATTTTTCACCAGCGAAAAGCCGGATCAAGTCGTCCTCGCCGCCGCAAAAGTCGGCGGCATCCATGCCAACGACACCTACCCGGCCGACTTCATCTACCAGAACCTTGCCATTCAGACCAACGTTATCCACCAAGCCGCGCAGAGTGGCGTGAAACGCCTGATCTTCCTCGGATCAAGCTGAATCTACCCGCGCGATTGCCCGCAGCCGATCAAGGAGGAATACCTTCTCACCGGCCCGCTGGAAGAAACCAACAAGGCCTACGCCATCGCCAAGATCGCCGGAATTGAAATGTGCGCCGCGTACAACAAGCAATACGGCACGCAATTCCTGTGTGCAATGCCGACCAACCTCTACGGCCCCGGCGACAATTACGATCTGAATACGTCGCACGTGCTACCCGCACTCCTGCGCAAGGCCATCACGGCAAAGAAAGAAAACCAGCCGAGCATGACCGTCTGGGGCACCGGCACGCCGCGCCGCGAATTCCTGTATAGCGACGATCTGGGCGACGCCTGCGCGCTGCTGCTTTCGCTGCCGTGGGACACGATCA
>JANOKK010000335.1:0-1423 GCA_031419255.1 Betaproteobacteria bacterium | reverse complement strand
TCACTGCGGTGTTTTTGAGCGGATTGGAAGAAGGCTTGTTCCCGCATGAAAATTCCATCAAGGATCTGGAGAGCATCGAAGAAGAACGGCGATTGATGTACGTCGCGATCACGCGCGCGCGCGAACACCTGTACCTCTCGTATGCGGCGCAGCGCATGTTGCATGGTCAGATGCGATATGGCATTGTTTCACGGTTCATCGATGAAATTCCCGCAGCACTTTGCAAGTGGATCGTGGTACCCGAAAAACAGGCGGGCTATCTTGCGGGTCAACGGATGTATCCGATGGCGCGCGGCGGTGGCGGCTATCAGGCGTCAGATTCCGGCCACGGCAATCAGGGCGGATATAGCGGTGCCGCCTGGCGCGAAGGTCGCGGCGCAGGCGAAGAGCAATTCAATCGACCCAGTCGGCACACGGCCGATACACCTTACGGTCGCGAAGGCGCACCCGACACCGCGCGCGCAAACTTTGAAACCAAACGCCCCGATGCGCATCCCTTCGCGATAGGCCAGAACGTGATGCACACGAAATTCGGCGAAGGTGTGGTGGTGAATTTTGAAGGCAACGGGCTTGACGCACGCGTGCAAGTCAAATTTCGCAGCGACGGCACCAAATGGCTCGCGTTACAGTATGCGAAATTGGTGGCGATGGGGTAGCAAACTCTATATTTGGTGCGCCTTTCCAGGCGTAAACAGGCTGAATGGCACGCCCATACTGGAGTCTGTTGAATTTTCGTTGGCAAACACCATTTTCAATCGACATAGCATGTCATTCTGAGCGCAGCGAAGGATCTTGTCGCAACGAGAACCTTCGCGACGCTCAGGATGACAGTACTAATGATTGAGAATTGGAATTAGTTGCGCTCAGAATGACAGCACTATCGGTTCGAGCGTTGCTTCAGTCCAAATCTGCGAACGAAAACGCGCTCGATGATGGCTCTTTTTTTCGCTCTTCTTCCAGCTTCGGTTTCAGCGCGATCGCGTTTTTGAAAAAGTCGTCAGACTCCGCCGGCGATTTCAGTAATAGAAACGGCGGCATCAGCTTGGCGGAGATGCGTTGCGATTGCAGGCGCTCGGCTTCGGCGCGTAGCGATACATGCGCGCCGATCGCGACCACGACCAGCGCACCAAGGATTCCTCCGACGAGGCGGTCGTGTTTGGGCGTGATGGCGCGGATGTGCGCGAAGCAAAGCGCGCCGAACATCGCCCAGGCCAGCAGCGGCAACCATTTTTGCAGTGCCACCCAGGCGAAGGCGTAACTGACGAAATCGCCGAGCAAATCGAGGGCGAAAAGCGCGAGCATGAATGCAAACGCGATGGCGGCATGTCGAAAGAATTGGCCGCGAGTGGTCACGAGGCGCGTCAGCAGTGTCCAGATTCCCGCCCAGCCCAGCACCAGCAATGGAAAGATCACCGCACCGGGC
>JANOKK010000334.1:0-4982 GCA_031419255.1 Betaproteobacteria bacterium | reverse complement strand
CAGACACAAGTCAAGCTGGCCAACACAGCAATCTTTGAGGCCGCGCAAAAAGATCCGCAGTGCGCGGGCATGGGCACTACGCTGGTCGCTTGCATGTTCTACGACAATTTCATTACCGTCGGACATATCGGCGATTCGCGTCTATACAGAATGCGCAATGACGCGCTCGAGCAGGTCACAAGAGACCACTCGTTGCTGCAAGAGCAAATCGATTCGGGGCTGATCTCAAAGGAAGATGCGCGCTCCTCGCACAACAAGAATCTGGTCACGCGTGCCGTTGGCATCGATCCGGATGTCGAGACAGAGGTTCACAGTTACGACGTGCAGGAAGGCGATATTTTCCTGCTCTGTTCGGACGGCCTGAACGACATGATCGAGGACGACGAAATCCAGATGACGTTGATTGCGCTGAGATCGAATCTGGAGTTGACTGCGCAGCAATTGGTACAAGCCGCAAATGATGCTGGCGGACGTGATAACGTTTCGGTGATGCTGGTGCGGGTAATGAAGGGCTTTGGCGTTGAACGGGGGTTTTGGGCGCGTGTTAAATCCTGGTTTGAGTGACAAAAAAAGCGCGGCACTGGTGGTGTATTCTTCCGGCGCTTACGCAATCGACGGATATTTTTTAGGGTTAAGGCTATGGCAAAACTGATCTTGAGTGTAGATGGAACGGTGCTGAAGGAGATCACGCTCACCAAAGAGCGCATGGTTCTCGGACGCAAACCCCATAACGATATCCAGGTCGACAATCTGGCGGTATCCGGCGAGCACGCCGCCATCATCACCATTCTCAATGATTCGTTCATCGAGGATCTGAATTCGACCAATGGCACATTGGTCAATGGCAAACCGATCAAAAAGCACTTTCTGCAAAACAACGATGTGATCGAGATCGGCAAGCACAAGCTCAAATATTTCAATGACGCACCGGTTGCCGCATCGTCGGCGGATTTTGAAAAAACGATGATTATCCGCAAGCCGTCGGCTTCAGCGCCGCCGCCTGTTCCGGCCGCCGCGCCACCGGTGCCCCCACCTTTGGCACCGGCAGTTTCGTCAGCAGTTTCGTCGGATACGCAGACCAATCTCAAACCATTGGTAATGCCAAACGCGCCGCCTGCCGCAGCGCCAATGCCAAAACCCGTGGTGCCCATGCCGGCAGCCGCTGCGCCGATGCCGCCGCCTGCTGCCGCTGCACCGCCGCCGATGGCACCTCCGCGACCGCCCGCGCCCCCGCACGATCCAAACGGGCCGGCGAGAGATTCAGCGATTCAGGTACTTTCCGGTGCGGCTGCCGGCAGAACGCTTGATCTGACAAAAAACCTCACCACCATCGGCAAACCGGGTGTTCAGGTTGCCGTGATAACCCGCAGACCTACGGGATTTTTCATCACGCATGTCGAGGGCACGACATTCCCGACCATCAATGGTGTACCACTGGGTGGCCAAGCGCAGCAGTTGGGCGATCACGACTTAATCGAAATTGCCGGCGTGAAGATGGAGTTCTTTTACAAACCTTGATGGGGTGAGGCGGTCGCCTACTTTTTTAGTATTGGCTTGTTGGCGAAATTGGTTGCCGCTTTGCCCGCGCGGCGCGGTGATTTCGACTCCCAGTGCTGAACTCGGCAAGGACATTGAAGTCCGTATGCGTTATCCGAACGGGATGTGAGTTTCCGCACAAACTTTTTAGGTTTTGGCGGCGCATAATCTCCGTTGACTCATCGGAGAAGCTTGGGTGTAAACCGTCCCGTGTCCCGATTTGAGAAGGCCGCGAAACAAAAACGGCTCAAAAGCAAGCATGCGAGGCCAAAATGCGAATCAAGGTTCTGGGTTGTAGCGGCGGAATCGGGGGCGACCTCCGCACGACCTGCATGCTGGTCGATGAAGATATTTTGATCGATGCGGGCACCGGCGTTGGCGATCTCACGATCGAGCAACTGGTCAAGATCGACCACATTTTCGTCACGCATTCGCATCTGGATCATGTGACGAGTATTCCGTTTATGGTCGACACGGTTTGCTGGATGCGCGATCGGCCGATCACGGTGTACAGCAGTGCCGCGACCATTCAAATCCTGAAAGAGCATTTATTCAACTGGAAGATCTGGCCGGATTTCTCCGAGATTCCGAACGGCGACCAGATGTGCATGGTGTACCGCGAAATTTCGGTCGGTGAAACGCTCGATTTCGATGGCCGAAAGATTACCGCGATTCCCGCAGTTCACACCGTTCCCGCTGTGGGCTACTTGCTCGATAGCGGCGAAGCGACGATGATTTTCAGTGGCGACACGACCACCAACGACGCACTATGGGAAATCGCCAATCGTTCGAAGAATCTCAAATATCTGATTATTGAAACGGCGTTCCCCAACAAGGAACGTGAAATCGCAATTGCGTCCAAGCACCTTTGCCCGAGCATGCTCGCCGAAGAGCTTGCAAAGCTCACCCGACCGGTGGAAGTATTTGTCACGCATTTGAAACCCGGTGAAATCCATCTCACGATGAGCGAAATTGGCCGGAATGCGGGCAAGTGGCGGCCAAGGATGCTTGAGAATGGAATGGAAATGACGATTTAGCGTTGTGATTTACGACGATTGGGATCCGCAGAATGTGGGCGTTTTTTTCGGTGCGGTAGCGATGAAATTTGAACGAGGAAAAGTTGTAGTTGCAAACGTTTGTAAGCGATGGAATTTTATGGATCGTGGGCAAATCAGGCCATTGAAACATCGTTTCACCATTAAGAAAAACGGGGTGGTATGCCATGAGTGCGGTACTTGAATCCAAAGCGGGCGGAGTGCCCGGGGGATCCGCGAATGTCGCGGATATGTCTTCGAAACTTGCGTTTTCGAAAAAAATCCAAACGGTCACCAATCGCATACACTCGACGACCAACATCGACGAAATCATGCTCGATGTGGCGCGCGACATTTGCCAATTGTTCGACGCCGACCGGCTGACCATTTACACCGTTTCGGAGGACGGCCAGTCGATCGTCTCCAAGGTGAAATCGGGATTGAATTCATTCAAGGACATCAAGCTGCCGCTATCCGAAAGCTCGGTCGCGGGTTGTGCGGCGTTGAATCGCCGTTTCATGAATATCAAGGATGTCTACGACGACGCGGAACTCAAAAGTTTTTCGCCAAACCTGGCATTCCTGAAAGCCGTGGATCAACGCACGGGCTATCGCACTAAGCAAATGATGGTGGCGCCCATCACCGGCGGCGAAGGTGGCGGCGAATTGCTGGGTGTGGTTCAGGTGATCAACCATCTCCCCGGAACGCCGTTCCCAGCCTTGACTGAAGAAGGTCTCGTTGAACTTGCCAAAACGCTCGCTATTGCGTTTCGCGTCCGCCAGCAAATTCCCAGCCAGATCAAGTCAAAGTTTGAGTATCTGATTGTCGACAACGTTATTTCGGAAGGTGAATTGGAACTCGCAACGCGCACGGCACGGCGCAAGAACAAGAATGTCGAAGACATCCTAATTGACGAATTCCAGGTCAAGCCACCTGCGCTAGGCGCGGCGTTGGCGAAGTATTTTGGCGTGCCTTACGAGTCTTTCAAGCCGGATCGCATCCGTCCGATCGACTTGTTGAAGAACCTGAAAAAAGATTATGCGGAGTCGGCGAATTGGTTGCCGATTGAAGACACCAAAGAGGGCTTGATCATCCTGACCACCGACCCCGAGCATTTAAAGAGTTCGCGGGTGGTGGTGAATATTTTTCCGAAGCAAAAACCGGTCTATCGCGTATGCTCGTCGCGGGATTTTATCCAGACACTGAATCATTTCTTCGGAGCCGATGGTGGCAGCTCGGAGGATATCGGCGATCTTCTATCAAATCTTGATGACGAAAGCGAAATTGGTGACCCCGCCTCGGATGACCTTTCCGCCGCCGCCGACAATGAGCTTGTCAAGTTGGTCAACAAAATCATTGTTGACGCTTATAACCAAGGCGCCTCGGATATTCACATCGAGCCGATGCCGGGCAAAGGCAAGACCGGTGTCCGATTCCGCAAGGATGGTTCGCTGTTTCCGTATATCGAAGTGCCGTCAAGCTATCGCAACGCATTGACCGCGCGTCTGAAGATCATGTGCGATCTGGATATTTCCGAGAAGCGCAAGCCGCAGGACGGAAAGATCAAATTCAAAAAATACGGGCCGCTCGATATCGAACTGCGCGTCGCGACCATTCCCACCACGGGCGGCGTCGAGGATGTGGTCATGCGTATTCTCGCGGCGGGTGAACCGATTCCGCTCGATAAGCTGGGCCTTACCACCAATAACAAGAACAACCTCGTGACGGCTGTCTCGAAACCATACGGACTATTTTTTGTCTGTGGGCCAACCGGTTCTGGTAAGACCACCACCTTGCACTCGGTGCTCGGTTCGCTCAATAAGCCGGACACAAAAATATGGACCGCCGAAGATCCGGTTGAGATTACGCAAAAGGGCTTGCGGCAGGTGCAGGTGAACAAAAAGGTGATCGATTTTCCGGTGGTGATGAAAGCATTCCTGCGTGCCGACCCGGACATCATCATGGTGGGCGAGATGCGCGATGCCGAAACGACCCACATCGGCATTGAAGCGTCGCTGACGGGCCACATGGTGTTCGCCACCTTGCACACCAATTCGGCGCCCGAGGCGGTGATCCGCTTGCTGGACATGGGAATGGATCCCTTCAACTTTGCCGATGCGTTGTCCGGAATTCTTGCGCAGCGGCTAGCCAAACGGCTTTGCGGAAAGTGCAAAGAGGCGTACACACCGGACGCAGAAGAGCTCAAGCAATTCATGCACGAATTCACCAATGACCTGCGGCAAACGGAACCATGGAGAAAAGATCCTCAAGCCGAAGCAAAAAAACTCTACGATTACTGGTTGAAGGAATACGGCAAGGACGGCAAGCTGATCTTTCAGCGCTCGAAAGGTTGCGATGCCTGTGGCGGAACCGGTTACAAGGGCCGGGCTGGCCTGCATGAATTAATGATCG
>JANOKK010000333.1:0-3410 GCA_031419255.1 Betaproteobacteria bacterium | reverse complement strand
GGGCGCGTTGCCCGCTGCATCGGGCAACCGTTCGGCAGGCGGCAAGCATGCTTGCCGAAACCCCCGCCTCACCCCCAGCCCTCTCCCCGCAAGCGGGGAGAGGGAGTTAGCCAGTTTGAAGGAGAAAAACATGAGCAATGCAATCGGACAACGACTCGAACGCAAAGAAGATTACCGCTTCCTCACCGGTGCCGGACAATACACGGACGACGTAAATTTTCCCCATCAGAGTTACGCGTATTTCTTGCGCTCGCCGCACGCGCATGCGGTGATCAAATCGATTGACCACGCCAAGGCGAGCGCGGCACCCGGCGTGGTGAGGGTTTTCACCGGCAAGGACATCGATGGAAAAATGGGTGGCTTGCCTTGCGGCTGGTTGATCACCGACGTAAACGGCCAACCGATGAAAGAGCCGCCGCATCCGGTGCTGGCAATCGGCAAGGTTCGGTTTGTCGGTGACCAGGTGGCGCTGGTCATCGCGGACACTTACTCGCAGGCCAAGGACGCGGCCGAATTGATTGAAGTTGATTACGCCGTGTTGCCAGCGGTAGTCGATACCGGCAGCGCATCGGCGAGCAAAACGGCGGTACACGATATCGCGCCGGACAATGTCTGCTACGTGTGGGCGCTGGGCGATAAAGCGGCGGTCGATGCGGCGTTTGCGAAGGCGCACAAGATCACGAAATTGCACATCGAAAATAATCGCCTGATTCCGAACGCGATGGAAACGCGCGGCGCGAACGCGCATTATTCACGCGCCGATGAAAGCTATACGCTCTACGTATCAAGCCAGAATCCGCACGTCGAACGCTTGCTGATGACGGCGTTCGTGTTGGGCTTGCCTGAACACAAAGTGCGAGTGATCGCGCCGGATGTCGGTGGCGGTTTCGGCTCGAAAATTTATTTGTACGGTGAAGAAACCGCGTTGGTGTGGGCGAGCAAGATCGTCAACCGGCCGATCAAATGGACGTGCGAACGAACCGAAGCATTTTTATCCGACGCGCATGGTCGCGACCATGTCACCGAAGCGGAATTGGCACTCGACAAGGACGGCAATTTTCTGGCGCTGCGCGTTGATACCACCGCCAACATGGGGGCGTACTTATCCACGTTCGCGTCCTGCATTCCGACTATTTTGTATGCGACTTTGCTCGCGGGCCAATACAAAACGCCGGCCATTCATTGCACCGTGAAAGCGGTATTCACCAACACGGCACCGGTGGATGCCTATCGCGGCGCCGGCCGGCCGGAAGCGACGTATGTCGTTGAACGATTGGCGTCCGCCGCCGCGCGCGACATGGGTCTCACACAGGAAGAAATCCGCCGCCGCAATTTCATCACCACGTTCCCGTATGCGACCCCGGTCGCACTCACGTATGACACGGGCGACTACATCAGCATCATGAACAAGGCGACAAAACTGGCCGACGTCGCGGGCTATGAAGCGCGCAAAAAAGCGAGTGCCGCAAAAGGCAAATTGCGCGGGATCGGCTACGCTAGTTACATCGAGGCGTGCGGTCTGGCACCATCGAACATCGCGGGTGCGCTAGGTGCACGCGCAGGATTGTTCGAGGCGGGCGAAGTGCGGGTACATCCAACCGGCAAAGTCACCGTGTTCACCGGCTCGCACAGCCACGGCCAGGGGCATGAAACCACGTTCGCGCAGGTGGTCTCCAGCAAGCTCGGTATCCCGGTGGAAGACATCGACATCGTTCACGGCGACACCGGACGCGTGCCGTTCGGCATGGGCACGTATGGGTCGCGTTCACTCGCCGTCGGTGGTTCGGCGATCGTGAAGGCGGCCGACAAGATCATCGCCAAGGGCAAAAAAATTGCCGCGCATTTATTGGAAGCGGCCGACACAGACATTGAATTTACCGACGGGGAATTCAAGGTCGCCGGCACCGACAAGAAAAAAACCTTCGCTGAAGTCGCGTTGACGGCGTATGTGCCGCACAACTATCCTCTCGATAAATTGGAGCCTGGATTAAACGAAAATGCGTTCTACGACCCGACCAATTTCACCTATCCAGCGGGAACCTACATCACCGAAGTGGAAATCGATGCCGACACCGGTGAAGTGAAGGTCGACAAATTCACGGCGGTGGATGACTTCGGCAACATCATCAATCCGATGATCGTTGAAGGCCAGGTGCATGGTGGCATCACGCAGGGCATCGGTCAGGCGCTCCTGGAAAACGCGGTGTACGACAAGGAAAGCGGGCAGCTACTCTCGGCTACGTATATGGATTACGCCATGCCGCGCGCCGATAATCTGCCGAATTATGTGCTCGACACCACCTGCACGCCGTGCACCCACAATCCGCTCGGCGTGAAGGGCTGCGGCGAAGCGGGTGCGATCGGCGCGCCGGCCGCGATCATGAATGCGGTGGTCGATGCGTTGGCTGCCGTCGGCGTGAAAGACATGCAAATGCCGGCCAGCAGCCATCGCGTCTGGGAAGCGATACAACGGGCAAAAATGCCGGCCGCGGCGGAATAAGGAGACGACCATGTACACATTCAACTACCACAAAGCCACCTCCGCCGCATCTGCTGCAACGCTCATCGGCGGAAAATCGGACGCGAAATATCTGGCCGGCGGGCAGAGCCTGATAGCCACCATGAAGCTGCGATTGGCGCAGCCATCCGACTTGATTGACCTCGCCGGTGCGGCCGAATTGAAAGGCATCAACGTCGAGGGCGACAAACTTGTCATCGGCGCGATGACCACTCATGCCGATGTCGCGGTCGATGCGTTGGTGAAATCGAAATTTCCCGCGTTGGCCGCATTGGCGGAAATGATTGGTGATCGGCAAGTCAGGAATCGCGGCACCATCGGTGGCTCGCTCGCCAACAACGATCCCGCCGCCGATTGGCCTGCCGCCGTGCTGGGTTCGGGTGCCACCATCGTCACCAACCAACGCGCAATCGCCGCCGATGATTTTTTCAAGGGCATGTATGAGATTGCGTTGCAGGAAGGCGAACTGATTACGGCGGTGCAATTTCCGATTGCCAAACGCGCCGCGTACATGAAATTCAAGCAACCCGCCTCGCGCTTTGCGATTGTCGGGGTGTTTGTATCGCAAGGTGCAAGTGGTATTCGGGTCGCGGTCACTGGTGCCTCGCAATCGGGCGTGATGCGCGTGAAGGCGATGGAAGACGCGCTCGCGAAATCGTGGTCGGCGGATGCGGTCAAGGGCGTGAAGGTTGATGCGGGCAACATGAACGCAGACTTGCACGCAAGTGCTGCGTATCGTGCGCATCTGGTGTCGGTGATGGCAGCGCGGGCGGTCGCGGCAAGCTAGTCAGCGCGGCGCAGGTTTCGATTACGGGCAGCGCATTTACTGCGGTGCTTTTAATGCTGTCGCTCCGGCCCCCGATTAAAGCATTCGAGGGCAGGCTGCGGCGGG
>JANOKK010000332.1:0-9361 GCA_031419255.1 Betaproteobacteria bacterium | reverse complement strand
CTGGGGTTACAAATCTTGGAAATTCTATTTACCTTTAATTCTTGTCATCCTCGCGTCCCGAAAAGGGATTCCCTTTGGTCAACGCGGGGATCCATGTTTCGTTGCTTCTCAAGTATTTACGAAATTTGGATTCCCGCGTTCGCGAGAATGACAGGCTAAGTGGAAGTACCCTATTAACCAATGCGCGCATCACGCCTCACCGCTTGCGAAAAAATATCGTGATCTCGGCAAATTTCACACCGAATTTCGACATCGACGTGCGATTGGTGACGGTCTTGTCGTCGATCATCCACATCCAGTCGTCCATGTTCATCTCATAGCCCCCGTCAGCTGCCGGCAGCTTCAATACATAGCGCCATTGCAACGCGTTGCCGGCGGCGACACCTGCCGCTTCGCCGACCACATCGGCAGCGGTGCCGATGTAGCGGTCGCCGTCCTTGCGGATTTTCCAGACGCGTTTCTCGGTTTTTCCATCGGACCACTGGAACGATTCATCCAGCACGCCCTCATTGCCGTTCCAGGTGCAATTCATTTCCACCACCATGCGCCGCAAGACTTTTCCCGACCGATCCTGCACCATGCCCCAGCCGTCAACTTTGCCGTTGAAGTAGGTGGCGAGATCGAGTTTCGGCGATTGGTTTGCGTAGTCCTGTGGCGTAACCGCTGCGCAGCCAGTGAGCAAAATACACATCAACACCCATAAAAGTTTTTTCACGAAAGGACTCCTGGTTTTGCGACAACGCGGTGCTGAACAAATGGCGACGACATCAATAGCAGTGCCGCGATCGCCTTCATCGCACACGGCAACAATGCGTAAATCGCCGCGAGATAAAACAGCGCTTCGGGAGAGTTGCCCGCGCGCGATTGATAGCCAACGGCCGCCAGCGCGGGCAAAGCGATTCCCGCTGCGAGGGCGAGATTCATTTTCGTCACCAGATTCCAGAGGCCAAAATACGCGCCCTCGTTGCCCGCGCGCTCATCTTTCTCATCGTCGTCGATCACATCCGCGAGCATCGAAGGTGGCAATGCCAAATCGGCACCCAGGCCAAGGCCGGAGACGATGCAAATCAACATGAACGGAATCGCATCGCCCGCATTCAAGGTGAATGCCCAGACGAACGCAGCGATCGACGACATCATGCCCACGCACCACGCACGACCCTTGCCGATGCGTGCCGCCAGCCACACCCAGACCGGCATGCCAAATGCACCGGCAGCGAAGTAGGCCACCAGAAAATGCGCCGACAAATCCGGGCGCTTCACCACGTCCTCGATGAAGAACAACACCAATGTTGCCGGGATCGCAGCGGCGATGCCGCTGAACACAAAGATTGCGAGCAGGCGATTGAATCGAACATTGCTCAATGGCCGCAACATCGATCGCAGCGCGTCGCGCGGGACTACTTTCGGGCCGTCATCGGGCACCACCACCCACTGCGGTGCCGGCGAGAATTTGATCGTCACCACGACCAGCAACAGTATCAGCGGCGCGAACAATGCGGCAAAGGTCGCGAAGCCCTCGCGCGGACCACTGGATTGCGCCAATATTTCCGGCAATGCCGCCGCCAGAAATACACCGACCAACCCGAGACCTTCGCGGTACGACGTCACGCGCGTGCGCTCGTTGGCGTCGTCGGACATTTCCGCGCCATAGGCTTGATAGCTGATTTGCACCATGCTAAAGGCAACGTACACCAGCAACAGCATCGCCATCAGCCACCACGTCAACGCGTGCGCATCCCACGACGGCGGGCGAAATAGCCCGAGCATGCCGACGGCCAGCACCGGTGTGCCGATGGCGACCCACAACATGCGGCCCAGCCGATGGCCGCGCGCGCGGTCACTCCAATAGCCGAGCAGCGGATCCTGAATCGCGTCGAAAATGCGCGCGGCCAACAGCAGGCCGCCGATTGCCGCGAGATTGAGCCCCATCACGTCGGCATAAAATTTTGGCACATGAACGTAGATCGGCAGCGCGGCCATTGCCAGCGGCAAGCCGGTTGCGCCATAGGCGGCGAGCCGCCAGGCGGGAATGCGCGCTCCACGGTGATTGACGACTGCGCTCACGAGAATATTTCCACTCAAGGTGTGCCGAGCAACTTGACGCGCACCTGCGGCGCACTGGTTTTCTCCGAGAGCCAAATATCGAAAAACGCCTTGGCGAATTCCGCGTCGGCGATGGTGGCGATAAATTTCTCGCGATTGTAAAAGCGCGCCTCCTTGCCCGGAATCGATACGCCGATCAGGGCGTCGCCCTTTTTGATATCGGGAAACACCTTCGCCATTTCTTCGCCCCAGCGTTTAAGTTTCGCTTCATCGGCATGGCCCTGGCCGCGCATTTCCTTTACGCTTCGCTCCGCGATGTCGCGGCCATTGAGCGACATGTCGTACACCAGTTCGAGCGCGAACGGCTCGTGGTGGGCGAACGGTTTCATCAGCGTCCAAAGCGTTACGTCATACACTTTCAAGCCGAAGAATCGCATTGTTCCTTCGCCGCGTGCGCTCAAGCCGGGTACGTCCTGCGCGACTGCCGCCGGCAGCATCTGGGCGCCCGCCGGTGCCGATGCGGTCAGCAGCGAAAATGCGACCGTAAGCATCGTCCGGCGAATTTGGGTGTCGATCATCTATGGTGCCCTCGTCAATTCAATCTGCATCACATCCGTCCTCCCGTTGCGAAACCCGGCCTCGCAGTAGCAAAGATAGAACCGCCAGAGTTGCAAAAAGCGCTCATCGAAACCCAACGGTTTGATCAAGGTACTTTTTTCATTGACGCGGTCGCGCCACCACTTCACCGTTGCCGCGTAATCAATGCCGAATCGATACGGCTCTCCCGCCGTCAATCCCGATGCGTGTGAGAGCTCGATGAAGCGCGGTATTGGTGGCAACATGCCGCCGGGAAAAATAACCTCGCGAATGAAATCGCTGGTTTGGCGATAGCGCGAAAACACGTCTTCAGCGATCGTGATCGTCTGCACCATCGCACGTCCGCCCGGCTTCAGGCGCGCATGCAATGTATCGAAAAAGACCGGCCAAAAACGTTCGCCGACCGCCTCGAACATTTCGATCGACACCACAAAATCGAATTGTCCGCGCACGTCGCGATAATCGATTAGTTGCAGATCGACCAATGCAGAAAGTCCCGCGCCGGCAATGCGTTGCCGTGCGAACGCCATTTGCGCTGTTGAGAGCGTGATGCCGGTTACTTTCACATCACGCGTACGCGCCGCGTATTCGGCGAAACCACCCCAGCCACAGCCGATCTCAAGAATGGTCTGACCGGGTGCCGGATTGAGTATGTCGAGGATGCGTTGGTACTTTGCGGTTTGTGCCGCTTCCATTGTCCTGTTGTGGTCACCGTCGAACACGGCGCTCGAATAAGACATCGATTCATCCAGCCAAAGCCGATAGAAATCGTTGGACAAATCATAGTGGGCATGAATGTTTTTCTTCGCATTCGCGCGCGTATTGAAACGCAGCATGTGCTTGATGCGAAACAGCAGCGCGACTAACGGTTTGCCGTAGAAAATTTGCTCCAACGCGCGCTGATTCTCAGCGCACAGCATCAGGAAGGCGGTCAGGTCGCTCGTATGCACGCGGCCATCGCGATAGCATTCGGCAAGCCCGATTTCGGCCGACTTGAACGTTGCCGTGGCGACGCCCCAATCGTCGAAGCGGATATCGGCCGCTGGCCCGGCGCGCGTGCCGCGAAAATGTGTCGTGATGCCTTCCGGCGACGTGAACGTCAATGTGCCGCAATCAAGCCGATGCAGCAATGAATGAAACAACTTTGCGGCGCGCGGCAAACGATTCGACGTGCGCGTTGAGTGGGAATGCGATGGTATGTGGTTGGCAGTCGTGTTCATGGGATGGAAGGTTGTGTTAGCGGGTGGTTTCGAAGGCGGGAGGTTCAGGTTTTTGGAAGTAAGGCAGACGTTTCAACCAGAGTCGCAGTGCCTGAGAATGGATGCGCAGCACGACCGCAAACGTCATTAGTGGATGACGCAAGAAAGTGCGCAATGCGCTGGCGGCATTCAGCGGTTCGGGCGCACCATGCAGGGTGGTGACGAGAAGTTTTTCGCGATCATCGCCGGCATGACCCGCGTAGTAATCGATCTCCGTGAACGCGCGCCCAGCGGTCTGTTCGAAGCGAAACCGGTAATGGCCTTTCACCGCACAAAATGGCGAGACGTGAAAAACTTTTCGCGCGGTGAGCCAATCGCCGGGACCAATTGGGCGTTGATCGGCATGTGCCAACAGATAATTGTGGTGCTCGCCGAAGGTATTGCTGACTTCACAGAGTGCGGCGCGCAATTGTCCGTCGCGATCAAGGCAATACCAGACACTGATCGGATTGAACACGTAACCCAGCAGACGCGGAAATGTTTGCAGCACGATGTCGCCGTCGGCCGCGTGGATACCTTCACGCTTGAGGAGCGCGCGCATCCATGCCTCCAGGCTGCTGCCATCGCGCGGGCCATAGTCGCGTTCGTAGAAGGAAAGCAGGTTGAATCGATTGCGCGAAAACCATCTGTTACCGAGGCGATCCAACTGCGACAATGGCACGCGTAAAAAGAAAGCCGCATAGGAAAATGCATGTTCGATGGGTCGCACACGTTTGTGAAAGACACGGCCCACACACAATTCCACTTGCGCGCGGGCATTCACCGGCTGCGTGCTCATTGGTCTACACCCGGATAAACGGCGGCAACATTGTTGGCGGCAGGGACAGTGGTTTTCCACGGCACCGTCGCACCCAATGCTTTGGCGACAGCGATGCCGGACATCAAGCCGTCTTCGTGAAATCCGTAGCGTGTCCACGCCCCCGCATACCAGATACGTCGCCGGCCTTGCAATTGGCGCAGTGCCCGCTGGTTGGCTACGCTTCCGGCCAGAAACACCGGATGCTCATAGGAAATTTCCCGGATAACTTTGGTGCGGTCAGGTGCAATCAGCGGGTTCATCGTAACGATGACCGGCGTCTTGAACGGCAATGGCTGCAAACGATTGATCAGGTAGGAAAGCGATACCGGCGACTCCTTCGACGGTAAATCGAATTGACCGCGCACGGCATTGGCCTTTGCATCCCACGCCATGAAATTCCATGCAGCCCAAGCGCGTTTTCGATCCGGCAATAGCCGCTGATCGGTATGCAAAATGGCGGTATTCGCCTGGTACGGAATGCCTGCGAGCAGTTGCGTGGCTTCGCTGTGACTTTTGCCGAGCAATTGCGCGGTTTGGTCCGTGTGGCAGGCAAACACCACTTGATCGAAATTTTCGTCGCCGTCAGATGCGGTCACCGTCACGCCGTATTCGTCGCCACGAACGGCCGTGAGGCGCGCGTTGAGTCGCACATCGTCGAGCGCCGCCGCCATTTTCCGCACATAGGTTCGCGCGCCATTGCGTACCGTGCGCCATTGCGGGCGATGATTGATGGATAGCAGGCCGTGATTGCGGCAAAAAGAGACAAACGTCGCCAGAGGAAAACCATCGATCTGTGTGGTTGGCGTTGACCAGATACACGCCGCCATCGGCTTCAGATACCAATCGCGAAATGCGACACCATAATGATTCGCGTCGAGATATTCGCCAAGCGTTCCGCGCAATTCGCCTTCGCTGTCAGCGAGCGCGGTGGCGGCGTTGTTAAAGCGCACCAGATCGCGCAACATGCCCCAGAACGCGGGCCTGAGCAGATTGGCGGGTTGTGCGAACAACGTAGTCAGACGGTCTGAGCCACACCATTCGAGTGTGCCTCGACCGCGATCATCCATCAGCTTCACGCCGAACGACATATCCGACTCGGCGAGCTCAACTTGCAGGTGCGCGAACAATGCGTTCAGATTCGGATAAGTCCAATCGTTCAACACCAAAAAACCGGTGTCGACGGGATAGGTTATGCCATCGAGCGTGACATCGATGGTATTGGCGTGTCCACCGAGCCTTTCCTGCTTCTCGAACAAGGTCACGCGATGCGCACCACCGGCGTGGCGCGCGAGCAACCACGCGGTCGAGAGGCCGGCGATACCACCGCCAATGACAGCAATTTTCACTGTTTGATGGCAGCGGATGGGTTGATCGGTGCAGGTTCTGCGTCTGAAGTTGTTGCCGTCTCGACTTCGACCATCACTTCATTGCGGCGCAAGAACCACGGCATGATCGGCGGATCGTAGCGTGCAAATTCGACTGCGCCGCGTATGCGTCGGCCCGATTTCAGGAGCTCATCGAGCAACATTTTTTCGTGCTCGGCGTAGCGGGCCAGGCTCCAGACGCCGGAATAGGCACGTACCGCCATCGTGCGCGCCCCGATTTCGCGGATGGTCACGCGTTCATCCAACGGCTCGGGAATGGTTGCCCGAGTAAATTGCGCGGGCATCGTGAACGCCACCACAAAACCGCCGGCTTGATCCTGCGCACGCTGCGTGACAGGTGCCGTCATGGCGATTTTCTCCGCAGCCGATTGACTCACCGGTGCGGTCATATCAATTTTTGTTTTGCCGCGATTGTTGCCGGCTATGTAATTAAACAACGGCCGAAACGCGACATTGCCCGCCTCGGCAAAATCGGACTGCACGCGTGTCTCAGCGACCAGTGTTGCCGGGTATGCACGAAACTCAACATCGCCACTTCGCCCTATGACGCGGAACGCGGGTTCTTCGATCGCCAATGTGGGCGCTGATGCCATTGCCACGCCGCAAAGACCAAACATCGAGAAAATTTGTCGTCGCCAATTCATCGTCATGTTGATTTCATCTCGTTGGTGTTTGGATAACTGGCCCAGAGGAAGTTGGGCCTGTACATCGCAGTGGATTAAACGGGGCTTGGAATTTGCCAAGGTTGGTGGCACAATCCACTTGAATTATCTTTTCGGTCAATTAATGACCGTCAAGTCACAGATTGAACCAATAAGTGTAGTGAAAGTCAACCCAATATGCTTTCTTTAAGAATTCCTTTTAAAAAACAACAGTTTGACGCGCGCGAAGAAGCGATCCTTGATGTCGTCAACAAGTTGTTATCGGAAAAAGGCTTTGATCTGATGACCATGGACGACGTCGCAGATGCGGTCGGCGTGGCCAAGGGCAGCCTCTACAAGCATTTCTCGTCAAAGGAGAAATTGGCCGCCGCCGTGATGACACGATTGCTTACCCAAACGTTGGCGGTTTTGGAGGGTTTTCCGGTTGAATGGTCGGCGGGGCAAAGACTTGAAGAAATATTGCGTTGGTCATTGCAACACCGACTTCGCGGTGGCGTACCGCATTTACCCTCGACGCGCGGCGCATTTCAGCGTTCGCTCCTGTTGAATCTCGATTACCTCGGCATCGCGTACAAGGTCAACAAGCGTTTTTACGCGATGGTGGCCGAAGCCAGAAAGAACGGCGAAATCAATGCGGCGATTCCCGACGACGTGATCGTCTATACACTTTATGCGCGTTCATGCGATCCGACGGTGGAGTATTTGCGCCGCGACGGTAAACTAACCGAAGACGAAATTGTCGAAGCCATGGTTGAGGCGACTTTTGGCGGTTTGAAAGGATCCGCTTTTGTATCGGTGCCGACCTCCGTTGCAAAGGCGAGCACCTAGCGTGAACGGCCTAACATCAATCATTGCACTCGCTTCACAGATGATCTGGCAACTTGCTTGAAAACTGAAAGTTCAGCATGCAAACTAAATCCAAAATGATCTATCCGGAATTGTTTCACGAACTCGAAAAAGCGCGCTGGAACATGGCAAGCGATATTCCGTGGGACTCGTTCGATGCCGCGCGGCTCACCGATGAACAGGCGATGACGATCAAGATGAACGCGATCACCGAGTGGTCGGCATTGCCCGCTACCGAAATGTTTCTGCGCGATAACCAGGACGACAGCGATTTTTCCGCTTTCATGTCGATCTGGTTTTTCGAAGAACAAAAACATTCGTTGGTGTTGATTGATTATTTGCGGCGCTTTCGTCCCGATCTCGCACCGACTGAAGCGGAATTGCACGCGGTGCGTTTTCCGTTCGACACGGCCCCGGCTCTGGAAACGCTGATGCTGCATTTCTGCGGCGAGATCCGTTTGATGCAATGGTATCGCCGCGCCTCGCAGTGGCACACCGAGCCGGTGATCAAGAAAATTTACGAGACAATTTCGAAAGACGAGGCCCGCCATGCCGGCGCGTATTTGCGCTACATGAAACGTGCGATCGAAAAAATGGGCACCGAGGCGAAAATTGCATTTGCCAAAATCGGCGTGCTGATGGCGAGCTCGGGCAAAAGCGGCAAGCCGCTGCATCCGACCAACCTTCACGTCAATAAAGGACTCTTCCCCAACGACACCGTGCAATCGAAATTGCCCGATCCGGAATGGCTTGAGCGTTGGCTGGATACGCAAATCCAATTCGACAAGGTCTGGGAAAACCGCGTCGTCAGCGCCATCCTGAAGCAGACCTCGAAACTGTTCGAGCGGACGTTCGAAACCTCGGGCGACTTGAACCGGTTTCGCAAGGAATTGATCGCGAGTGTGGGTAAGCCGTTGATGGCGTGAGTGTTGACGGCATGCATCGGCATACGTCCTATGCCGAAAGTTGCCACCATACTTTCTGCGTGGGAATCCGAGTACCCACCACGTAGAACGCCATTTGGCGAGCCTCTTCAAGCCATTTAGGCCGAAACGCCGCGCCAGTGCTAGAGATTGTCGGCGCGAGCACTAGTCATTGCCCGGCACTTGTCTGAATATCCCCGCTTGCCGAAACGTCGTGCCAAACAGGCAATGTTGGATTTCAATCTTGATACTGAATTGCGCGGCGCTGTCGTTGCGATGGCAAAGGTACGTTTTGCCGGGAGTAAGAATGCCCGGCAGCGGAATGCGAACGCCGAATATTTCCCAGAAATAGCCATCGCTGGTGAAATATAAATCTCCATTGTCGACGCGCAAAACCAACCGCATCCCCAGGCCCATGCCGACGTATTCCTGCACTTCACCATTCTCGCTTTCGCGCATGCATGAGGTGAACTGGATCGGTCGCCTGTGGTGTAGTCGGTAAATTCGCTGTTTGAAAATCGATGGGCAATCCGGTTTTGAATACACCTGAATGTCGACCGGAAAATCGGTGTCGTCGAAAGGAATCAGCGCGCCGCCGACGAATGGTCTTGTCAAGTAACCCAGTAGCTTGCCGAACGGCGAACACGACAATTCGCTCATTGTTCCGGTGTAGTAGAGCGGTTTGCCCAATTGCGGATTTTTGGCGAAGCGCGTCTGAATGTCCGGATGCAGTTTCTGCCATTCGTGACCAAGAACTTTCCGGAAAAGCTCACCTTCGGACAGGCCACGCTTGATCGCGGACTCATTCATGTACTTTGGAGTTGCGATGTTGCCGCCGACGTGG
>JANOKK010000331.1:0-8019 GCA_031419255.1 Betaproteobacteria bacterium | reverse complement strand
CCATGCGTGTCGGTCGACGCGAGCAAGCGTTCGCCCGCACCCACCTCGCCATTCTTGAACTTGATCGCCTTGGCGCGCAGCATCGTGTGCGGGAAGTCCAGGTTCCACGGGTGCGGCGGCACATACGGGCACTTGGTCATGTAGCAGACGTCGCACAGGTAGCACTGGTCAACGACCTTCCAATACAATTTCTTGTCGACGCCATCGACTTCCAGCGTCGGGCTCGCATCGACCAAGTCGAACATCACCGGGAACGCATTGCACAGGCTTACGCAGCGGCGGCAGCCGTGACAAATATCGAAAACGCGTTCCATTTCCTTCAGCGCGGATTCGACCGAGTAGAAATCGGGATTCTTCCAATCGATGGGATGGCGCGTGGGCGCCTGGAGTGAGCCTTCTTGCATTTTTTGATCTCGTGACCGAGGGGCGTGACGGTGATGCCGTGACAGGTGAAGCGTGACGGTGATGCGGTGACTGATGGGGCGTGACGGGTGACAGGTGAGGCGTGACGGGTAACGATTTATCGTCACGCATCACCAGTCACTGCTTTATCCGTCACGCCTCACCCGTCACCGCTTTATCCGCATTACGCAGCGACGAGTGCGTCCAACGCTTTCTGGAACTTGTTGGCGTGAGAGCGTTCTGCTTTCGCCAGCGTTTCAAACCAGTCGGCGATTTCGTCGAAGCCTTCATCGCGCGCGGATTTCGCCATTCCCGGGTACATGTCGGTGTACTCGTGGGTTTCGCCGGCAACGGCCGCCTTCAGATTCAGCTCGGATGAGCCGATCGGCAAATCGGTGGCCGGGTCGCCAACGTGCGCGAGGTAATCGAGATGGCCGTGCGCGTGGCCGGTTTCGCCTTCAGCTGTGTTGCGGAACAACGACGCCACTTCGGTTTGGCCCTCAACGTCGGCTTTGTTTGCGAAATACAAGTAACGGCGATTGGCTTGTGATTCGCCGGCGAACGCAGCTTTCAGATTGTCGTGGGTTTTGGTGCCTTTGAGTTTCATGGTGAATCTCCTCTGGAAAATACAAACAGGCTGTCTGCACAAATTGCAGAAGTACAGGATAAGGCGTTTTCTCTGATCGTTCCAATTGATTGATTACATTTTTACGATAGTCGACGTCTATCGCAATTGCCGAAATCCGACCGGGTTCGTGCACATTTACTGGAATCAGCGGCGCGCAGCCGCGAGGAATTCGTTCAGAAGGGGTTTGCCGTCGAGCAGATTCGGATTGTCGGGCGACATGAATTCAGGATGCCATTGCACACCGACCACATAGCCCGGGCCAGTCCAGCGAATCGCTTCAACAATATCGTCATCGGTGGATCGTGCTTCGATCGTCAAATCACGCCCGACATCTTTTACCGCCTGATGATGAATGGTGTTGATTGTTGCCTCGCGAATTTCCGGATAAAGGCGCGCGAGGCCGGTGCCGTCGAGAATGCGTACTTCGTGAAAATTATCTTCGTAGCGGGTGCGACACTGGTGGGTGATGTTCGAGCCGGTTTGCTGCGCAATATCTTGATACAGCGTTCCGCCGAAGGCGACATTCATCAATTGCATCCCGCGGCAAATGCCCAGCACTGGTTTTTTGCGGGCAATAAAGGCGCGGATCAATTCCAACTCATAGAGATCGCGAATCCGGTCGCCTGCCCACTCCGGGCGCAGTGGCGTTTCGCCGTAACTTTCGGGTGCCACGTCTGCGCCGCCTTGCAACACCAGGCCGTCCAGGTGCTCGGCATAGTGATCGACTTTCAATCGATCCGGTCCGTGCGGCGTGTCCTTGCTGATCGCGGGAATCATGAACGTCAGCACGTCGGCCGACATGACCCAATTGGCGATGCACTGTTCAACGTACTGCAATGTCTTGGTCGGCAGCCATGCCCGACCCGGCTCGGGATGCATCAGGCGCGCGGACAGGCCGATTTTTAGCGCGGAGTTCATGGGCGTATTATGCGCGATGCAAGTGCCGAGTTCTTGTCATAGGCGTTGTGAATAGGAAGCAGGAAAAGAAATTGACATCGCCGACACGCGGACGAATCACCCATTGAGTACATTCGCAAAGAAAATAGTCGTATGGCAGCGGCGCGAGGGCCGATATGGATTGCCCTGGCAGGGAACCCGCGATCCTTACCGCATCTGGCTGTCGGAAATCATGTTGCAGCAAACCCAGGTGGCGACGGCAATTCCGTATTACGAGAAATTCGTGACGCGATTTCCCGATGTCGCGGCGCTCGCCGCTGCCAAGCTGGATGACGTGATGCAATTGTGGGCGGGCCTTGGTTACTATGCGCGCGCACGAAATTTGCATCGCGCCGCGCAAGAAATCATTGATACGCACTGCGGCGTGTTCCCCAGCGCATTCGACGAGATTCTCGCCTTGCCAGGAATCGGCAGATCAACCGCTGCGGCGATCAGCGCGTTCGCGTTTGGCGAGCGGCGCGCAATTCTTGACGGCAATGTGAAACGCGTATTCGCCCGGCAATTCGGTATTGATGGCGACACTCGCAAACGGCCCGTTGAAGATGCGCTGTGGGCGATTGCCGACAAGCAATTGCCGAAAACAGATATTGAATCGTATACACAAGGGCTGATGGATCTTGGTGCCACTGTCTGCACGCGCACGCAGCCGGTTTGCCTGCTATGTCCGGTGCGAATCACTTGTATCGCGTTTGTCGAAGGCCGGATTGAAGAATTACCCGGCAAACGCGTCAATCGCGAGACACCGCACCGTCAAACGCGAATGCTGGTGATTATCTCGAACGGTGAATTGCTGCTGGAAAAACGACCGCCTACCGGCATCTGGGGCGGGCTGTGGAGCTTGCCAGAATTGCCGGTTGAGACAGATATGTTCGACATTTTGCACAAGCGATACGGTTTGAAAGGTCGAACCGTGCGCGAGCTGGCCCGCGTCGAACACGGATTCACGCATTACTCGCTTTCGATTTTTCCGGTCGAAGTCGCCGTTACCCGCAGAGAGGCGCGCGCAATGGAGCCGGGCCTGATGTGGATAAATTTAGACGATGCGATTGGTGCCGCGATTCCGGCACCGGTGAAACGCATCCTGCGCGCGCGCACATAGCGACGGTTCACGACCGGAAAATAATTACGCGATGAGGCGTTGCTCGGCGAGAATCCGATGCAATATTTCAAGGCGCATTCGCGCGCTGGTGAGCTCCAGCATTTTTTGCTTTACCGCGTTGCCAAGCGGCAGTAGCTCAGTGATGCGAAAACTTACCCATGCAGCGTCGTCAAAGCGATCAGTATCGATGGATCTCGCGCCAGTTTGCGATTGAACCTTTTGCAAGAATTGCACGCATGGCGTGAACTCCGGGCAATCTTCATGCGCATCATTGGCAATCGGCGTGATGTTACCGACAATCAAGCCTGAGTCCGCAATGGTGCGATCGACAAGCCGAAACCGCTCTTCGCCGTGCACGCGAATTTGCAGGATACCGAGGTCTTGCATGTCCCAATCGGTGATCCTTGCACAGCTACCAATGGATTCCGGCTCAGCGGGTTCGCCAACTTCCGCGCCGGATCGAATCAGCGCGATACCGAACGTCGCGCCGGTTTTCAAGCATGCGGTGGCCATTTCCATATAGCGCCGCTCAAATATTCTGAGCGCCAGCGTGCCGCCAGGAAATAACACCGAACCCAATGGAAAAATCGGCAGGCGAACCGCAGTCGGCGCACGTGGCACAACGGATTCGGCAATGTCATTGAGTAAGGACTTGATCATCGATACAACGGCGACCTCGCGCTATAAATCGCGGTGCCGAATGAGAATTTGCTGATCGGTGCCAAAGCGCTGCGCAAGCTCTTCGACGATATACACCGAGCGGTGTTGCCCTCCCGTGCAGCCGATGGCGATAGTCAACGCGGCGCGGTTGTCGCGCACGTAAAACGGCAGCCAACGCATGAGGAATGACGCGATGTCATCGATTAAACGCGCGACGTTCAAATCGGCTTCGAGGAATTCCTTCACCGCGCGGTCCTTGCCGGTGAGCGGACGCAGAATGGGATCGTAAAACGGATTTGGCAGGAATCTCGCGTCGAAAACGAGATCGGCGTCGATCGGCAAGCCGCGCTTGAATCCAAATGACTGGAACGCGAGCGTAATCCTCGATTGATCGAGTTTGAGCCAATCCTTTATCCACCCTCGCAGTGTGTTGGTATTTACTCCCGACGTATCCATACGGTGCGCAAGATTTGCGACGGGTGAAAGTATGCGCCGCTCCTCGGCGATGCAATTGGCAATGCCACCGGCGATGCGCTGCGACATCGGATGTGGCCGTCGGGTCTCCGAAAAACGTCGCGTCAATGCTTCATCGTTGGCTTCAAGATAGACGGTGCGGCAATCGATGCCCTTTTCGGTGAGATCTTCGATAATGCGCGGCAACGCGTCGAGCGTATCACTGCTACGCGCATCGATACTGATGGCAATTTTTTCCATACTGCGGGGATTATTGCGCTGCGATTCAACGAGTGCCGGGATCAAAATCGCAGGCAAATTATCGACCGCAAAATAGCCCGAGTCTTCCAGCGCATGCAGCGCCACGCTTTTGCCGGAACCGGATAATCCACTGATCAATACAAGTTGCATGAATTCGGGCCAGTCTTTTAGTCGGTGCCGAATGCGCGGATTTTGTGCGTGGCGGCGGGCGGCTCCGCTACCGTGGCACCTTGTGCGGCATCATCTTGTTCACGCATTACCACTTCATGTCGTTCGAGAAAATCCTTGGTGGAATCGTATCCTCGGGTTTGCAAAATATAGTGGCGCACCGCTGCCTCCACCAGCACCGCGAGGTTGCGCCCTGCCACAACCGCGAGCGTCACGGTCGGGATCTCAACTCCCAGGATAAAGGTCGAACTGGATTTGGTTTGCAATCGATCCAGACCGCGAAAATATTCTTCCGTTGGGCGCTCAAGATGCACGATCAAGCGCAGCGTTTTGCGCGGGCGCACCGCCGTCTCGCCGAATATCGCCTTGATGTTGATAACGCCGATGCCCCGCACTTCCAGAAAATCGCGCAGCAACGGCGGGCACCGCCCCTGAATGGTTTCAGGCCCGATTTGATAAAGCTCGACCGCGTCGTCGGCGACCAGGCCCGCACCGCGTGAAATCAATTCCAGCGCGAGTTCACTCTTGCCGATCTGCGAATCACCCGTGATCAGAATGCCGAATCCCAGCACATCGAGAAATACGCCGTGGCTGGTGGTGACTTCGGAAAGTTCGCGTTGAAGATAAGGCCGCAACAAATTGACGAATACCCGGCTCAACTTTTGCGAAAGAAACAGCGGAACGGCATGCTGGTCGCATGTGGCGACGAGATCGCGCGGTGCATCGGCACCGTCACAAACGAATATGCATGTCGTCTCACCCGAGCAAAGGGTGGCGAGGCTCTCGGCGCGCGCTACCGCAAGCTGGTTGCCCAGATAATCAAGATCGCTGATGCCAAGCGCCTGAATGGTGATGGGATGAATCAGATTCAGATGCCCGACCAAGCCGACGCCAGGCCGGTTGAGCGCGTCGTGCGTGAGTTCGCGCGATGCGCCTTTGCGGCCACCTATCCAGGTGAGCTGCAGTTTTTCCCGACGGTCGTCAAACAGCTGCTGTACGCTTAATCGCGGCATAGGGCGACCACTCCGTCAGCAGTTGTTGGATATATTTCGGATCATCCGTCGTCATAAGTGTTTCGCGCAATTCGGGGTTGCTGAATATCTGGGTGAGCTCCGATAGCATATTCAAATGCTGGTCGGTTGCGTGTTCGGGAACCAGCATCGCGAACACCAACTTAACCGGTGCATCGTCCGGTGCCTCGAACGGAATGCCTTCCTTGGCGCGCACAAACACGGCGACTGTATCGCGCAACTGTTTGAGTCTGCCATGCGGAATGGCGACACCCATTCCGAGGCCGGTGGAGCCAAGTTTTTCACGCGCAAACAACGCGTCGAAAACCGTTGCGCGGGCAATGCGATTTTCATTTTCAATCATCAGCCCGATCTGCTCGAACAAACGTTTCTTGCTGGTGATATCCATATCAAGCGCGATACGCGGCAGGGATAAAGTTTTGCCTATGAGATTCATGCGGGACGAGGGATCTTTAGAGCGGATATTGGAAATATTGATGAGGTGTACGGGGATTGCAAATGATGCGCAAAGTCAGGAAGCGTGCAGCCAATGTACTTTCCACCAATGCGATCTCGCACAAAGTTGACGGCCGGCTCGCGCCGGCCGTGCCGTGTGTTACTCCGTGGGAAGACGTTTCAGCGCGGAAATGTCATGTTTATTCTTGACGCGCTCTTTGTGTTTGATGATCTGTCGATCGAGTTTATCGACCAGCAAATCGATGGCGGCATACATGTCCGAATCTTCGCTCTCGGCGAAAATATCCTTGCCCGACAAATGCACGTTGGCTTCGATTTTCTGTCGCAGTTTTTCGACGCTCAGTATCATGCTCACGTCGATCACATGATCGAAATGGCGATTGATTCGAGTCATCTTTGTAGAGACGTAATCACGCATGGACGGCGTGATTTCGAGGTGATGGCCAGTCATGTTCAAGTTCATTTGCCAATCTCCTTTGCGAGGGCGCAGCAATTATGCGTGCGCCGCTAGTTTGACTTCTCAATAAGCCTACCGCTATTGCAAAAACCCACTGCTTTTCAACGACCACGACCACAATCTTTACACTGTTTGCAACCACACCTGCGACTGCCGATTAACGACACTTTTTTGCTAGAAAGCCTTCCGCAAACTGGCCGCCTGAATTTGCAGCCCCTCCCGATATTTAGCCACCGTGCGTCTCGCCACCACAATACCCTGTTGCGCCAGAATATCCGAGATGCGATTGTCGGACAAAGGCTTCTTGTTGTCTTCCGCTTGCACCAATTGCTTGATCAATGCGCGGATTGCAGTCGCCGAGCAGGCGCCGCCGGTGTCGGTTGCGACACTTGAGCCGAAAAAATACTTGAGCTCAAATATGCCTTTAGGGGTGAGCATGTACTTCTGCGTGGTGACGCGTGAAATGGTCGATTCGTGCAGACCCACTTGATCCGCAATTTCGCGCAACACCAGCGGACGCATGGCAACGTCGCCATGATCGAAAAAGTGCCGCTGGCGCTCGACGATCGCCTGGGTCACACGCAATATTGTGTCGAATCTCTGCTGGACATTTTTGATCAGCCAGCGCGCTTCCTGCAATTGCCCGGCAAGATTTTTGCCTGCGCTGTCACGGCTGCGATGCAGCAAATCGGCATAGAGTTTGTTGACGCGTAGCTTCGGCATCGCTTCCTGATTGAGCTGCGCGGTCCATGCGCCGCTAATTTTTTTTACCACGACATCCGGAATCACATAGCGGGTATCGCCGCCGCCGAAACCGCGACCGGGCTTCGGGTCGAGCGAGACAATTAGTTCACGCGAAACCTTCAACTCGGCGTCGTCGCAACGAAGGATTCGTTTCAACTTGGCGAAGTCGCGCGCACCGAGCGCATCGAGATGATGTTCTGCAATCTGCAGCGCACGATCAAGTTGCGGCGTGTCGTCGGGCAGGGTGCGCAGCTGAAGCGCAAGACACTCGCCGAGCGAACGTGCGCCAACTCCGGTGGGATCCATTTGTTGAACATGATTCAATGCAATGTTTAACTCTTCCGGCTCGAATTCCATGTGCTCGCCAATTGAGGCGGCAAGTTCATCGAGAGTCGCACTTAAGTAACCGTCGTCATCCAGATGGGCGATGACCATGAGCACCAATCGCCGATCGTGCTCGGAGAGCTGCGACAACGTCAATTGCTGAATCAAATGCTCCTGCAGAGTTGCCTCGGCGGCGGGCAACTGCGAATAATCGCTGTCTTCGTCGTCATCGGTTTGCCGGCGCGTGGCACTTGAATAGCTGCCGCCTTCATCCATGGATGAGCCAAAATCGGCGCTGGTGTCGTTGGCAGTGGCATCGCTTGGCGCGGTCTCGGTGGAGGACGCGGTGTCGTTGCGTTCCCGAGTTTCGCCCTCGTGG
>JANOKK010000330.1:0-1025 GCA_031419255.1 Betaproteobacteria bacterium | reverse complement strand
ATCCGCGCTTTCATTTTTTTGAAGGCGATATCACCATCAACAAAGAGTGGATCGAGTATCACATCAAGAAATGCGATGTGTTGTTGCCACTGGTGGCGATCGCCACGCCAGCCACGTATGTCAAAGATCCGTTGCGCGTGTTTGAGCTCGATTTCGAGGCGAACCTGCCGTTCGTACGTAGCTGCGTGAAGTACGGCAAGCGCATTATTTTCCCCTCGACCTCTGAAGTCTATGGCATGTGCGCGGATGAGGAATTCGATCCGCATGCGTCCAATCTCGTGCTCGGCCCGATCGAAATGCAGCGCTGGATTTATTCCTGCTCAAAGCAATTGATGGATCGCATCATTTACGCCTATGGATCACGCGGCGAGCTGGATTTCACTTTGTTTCGACCGTTCAACTGGATTGGATCGGGCCTCGACAGCATACATACCGCAAAGGAAGGCTCGAGTCGCGTCATCACGCAATTCTTCGGGCACATCGTGCGTGGCGAGTCGATCAAACTGGTCGATGGCGGTGCGCAGAAACGCGCATTTACCTATGTGGACGACGGCATTTCGGCGCTGATGAAAATCATTGCCAACGAACACAATGTCGCGACCGGTCAGATTTACAACGTCGGCAATCCGAAAAATAATTTCTCAGTGCGCGAGTTAGCCACAATGATGCTCGAACTCGCCAAAACGTATCCCGAATACAAAGTTGCCGCCGCCAAAGTAAAGCTGGTGGAGACCACCTCCGACGTGTATTACGGAAAGGGCTATCAGGACGTGCAAAATCGCGTGCCGAAAATTGACAACACGATGAAGGATCTGGATTGGGCACCGAAAGTGGATATGCGCGATGCGCTCAAAGGCATTTTTGACGCGTATCGGCAAGAGCTCGATGAAGCCCGGCACTTGGTGGATTGACGATGAGTGACTTCATGGAAAGTCCGGTTGTCGGCGTGGTGATGGGATCCCAATCCGATTGGGACGTGATGCAGCACGCGGCACAAGTGTTGAAAGATTTCGGCATTGCGTTCG
>JANOKK010000329.1:0-5738 GCA_031419255.1 Betaproteobacteria bacterium | reverse complement strand
CCGACAATGAATATGAGAACCCATATGGCAGACTTTATTTCCTGTAAAAGAGCGATCTCGTTTCCCATGGATTCCTAGTGCTAACGACTACGGTAAAATGCGCCGCGCTTTTGCGGCGGCCAGCGATCGAAGGGAGCGATTTTGACTCACGGGTTAGCGCGCGAGGCACGCATATTCGGACCGCTTGAAGCGGCGCGAAGCTGTTTGCCACGCAACGCGCAGCTTATCCAAGAGTGCATTTCGATTGCCAAAGACTTCTCGGTTTGCAATCCTGATCAGGGTGATGCTCCACTCATCGCAAGACTGCTCCTTCTCCCGATCCCTCTGCCTCTAACTTGGTAAAGAGTGGATACTTCCATCAACCTCAATACCCAAACGTATTTCATGGAAAAAGAAGTCGAGTATCCACCTGTCTGCAAATGTCCACTCTCTAAAAAAGCGACCACGCAACGCGCCGTCATTCAATGCGTTCAGTATGTTTTCCAGCTCCCGTTCGGCAGGCGTCGGACACGCCTTTCTTTTTCGTGCGTTCTCCTGCGATTTGTTTCGGCGTTTCTGAGGCTCAAACACAACGGGAGCATCGCCTATTACGCCAGCGCCAACTGAACGCGTCCTCCAAATCTTTGGCTTTCGGTAGATGTGTGTCATTCGCGCGCTAACGACCAAGGTGAGCGGCCGGCCGCTATTGGCCGATCCAATCGACCGCCGAGTTAGACCGATGCATCGCGAAATGCACGCAAGACGATGTTGATTCGCGTTTGGTAGCCAGGGCCCTGTGCTTTGAACCACTCCAATACATCCTGATCCACTCGAAGCGAGATTGATGCCTTCGAAGGCAACGGTTGCAGGCCGCGCCGAACAACACTACGCATAATATGCCGAATGTCAGCTTCGGGATGCTCTGAGGTCGGGGCCGCAGACTTGCCCGATGACTTGAGGCGTGCCCAGTCAGTCTTGGATTTTGCTGAAGAAGATGTCTGTTTCACGGTTGGTTGCCTTGCGGAACGAGATGATGCGGATTTCATGGTCGGACTCCGTATGCACGATTGACACAGGAAAACCGGCAAGGAGTCCAAGAGTAACGAAGCGCTGCTCGCCGTAGGAGAATCGGTCATCTTCGAAAGTAAAAGTCAGCCCTTCGAACACGTGAGGTGCGTCAACGAAATCAAGCCCGTGTGCCTTGAGGTTTGCGGCTCTTTTCGTCTCCGACCAAGTGAACTCCATTCAATGATTGTATATACAGAGTGTATGGTCGTCAACTGGTGTCGACGGAGCCCTCTATCGACCAAGCTAAAGGGCGCCGCGCTTTTGCGGCGTCCAGCGACCGAAGGGAGCGACCTTCAGCGACGAGTTGGGCATCACTATTAGCATACCGGTCCACAGCGCCAACACTGACCGCTACCCTCAGGATAAAATCAGGCGTTGCACTTCGGACGTAGTTGTGGCTCGCCTATAGGTTTGTACGGGCCAAAACCCATACGAAGGTTGTGAATGGAAGAGGCTTCTTCTCCCGTTGCTGCCTCGAACTCATAGAGTTTTTTCTTCAGGAGCATGGCGGGATTGCCCCTTAATTCTTCCAGCTGTGCCGAACTGAAAAAGGCTGTGCCATCTTCCGTTTCCCAAGCTTCGTATTTGATAAGTGCGTTCATGATGCCCAAATCAATTTATAAAGCACAGCATCCGCATAACATTCCTGGCTGCGAACCATCGTGCTGTGAAAATTATGGTGAAATCGCTTCATGAACAATAGCTTATCACCAGTGCCGCCTCATAACAGCCCCCATAACAGAATCACGAAACGGCGCAGCGCCATTTTTTTCTGCGGTGCCCGCACCCTCACAACTAAAATTCGCGCATCACCATTCCCGAGACATCTACCGCACCACCACCCACCGTAAATCCAACCCATTGTCCAACCGCGCCGGCGTGTCGATATTCTTTCGCATCGCCCACGACGGCAATTGCTGGTGGATGGGAATGATCGCGATGTCTTCATTGATCAATAGTTGAACTTCTTCGAGCAGTGCGACGCGTTTTGCTGAATCGAGTTCAACGCGTGCAGCCTGCAACAGCGCATCCATTTTTGGATTGCTATATCGCCCGGTATTGTTGTCGCCGGCACCTTTGCCGTTAAAGGTGTGCAGCACGCCTTCCAGCAGTGCCCCCGCATCGACGGTGGTTGGGTAATAGCCGATCAACATCAGGCTGGTTTCGCGCTTGGACGCGTCGGTTTTCTGGAAGAAGAGTGCTTTCGGTTTCGGGTTCGGTGTCGCGGCGATACCGATTTTGCTGAACATGCCGGCGAGCGCGGCACAAATTTGTTCATCCAGAATGTAGCGGTCATTGGTGCAATCGAGCGTTACGCTAAAGCCGCTCGGGTAACCGGCCGCCGTCAGCAATTTTCGTGCGCGCACCGGATCGAACACGGCGGGCCGCGCGGCCCTTTCGCTGTGACCGGTGATGCCTTTGGCGATCATCGATCCGATCGGTTTGGAATTGCCGCGCATCACTTTGTGGTGCAATGCCTGGCCGTCGATGGCCAGGCGCATGGCCTCGCGCACGCGGCGATCTTTGAACGGGTTCTTGCCTTTCACGTTCGAGAACAGCAGCTCATCGCGCTCAAGATCGAATTGCAGCAAGATAATGCGCGGCTCGGGAATTTGTAGCAGCTTCAATGCCGTATTGCCACGCAGGCGTTGCAGATCCTGCACCGGCGGATCGACCAGCAAATCGACTTCACCTGATACCAGCGCCGCCAGACGCGTCGCGTTGGAACGGATCGGCGTGTAGATGCCCTCAGTCACATTTCCATCAAGTTTTCCCCACCACGTAGCGTGCGCGCTTAACACCACTTTGCCGCCGCTTTCAAACGATTTGAGTTGAAACGGCCCGGTGCCATTCGCGTGGCGCGTGGCGTAATTTTCCTTGCCGGCGACGTAGTGGGCAGGGCCGGTAACGCCATGTTTCGTCGCCCACACGCGGCTCATGATGGGAATCAGATAGAGCTGATTGAGCAGCGTCGGCAGCGGGCCGTCGGTTTCGATATCCACCGTGAGATCGTCAATGCGCGTTGCCGATTGAATGCCCACGGTGTTGGACTTGATGAGTGAAGTCGGTTCGCGCGCGCGCGCAATCGAGAATGCAATGTCGTCGGCCGTGAACGGCGTGCCGTCGTGAAATTTCACATCCGGCCTCAAATTGAAACGCATCTTTGTTGGCGACAGCGGCTGCCATGATAGTGCGAGCGAAGGTTTTAACGCGAATTCTCGGTCGCGCGTAACCAGCCGCTCGTAGATGTGCGACATGAACACCAGTGCAGCGGTATCGGTGCCGATCGCCGGATCGCAACTCACGAGCTCACCCGCGCCCGCCCAGCGCAGAGTTTTGGCTTGCACGTGCGCCGGACTGAACATCCACGCCGCGAGTGCGAATATCAACAGGCGGCAGGCCGAACGCGATGCAAGATACATGGCTGACTTTCCGGTGGACAAAAAAAATTCCGACATCGCTTGCTTACGCGGCGACGCGATCATTTATCTTATACTTCCTCGCGCCTATCGCGTGTTACCGTTTCAACACGCAGAAAATTTGCGGGAGGAATGCACATGATATTTGAACAAATCGGCAACGGCGGTTGCCGGTCCTATCTCGTCGGCTGCGAGCACAGCGGCGCTGCGGTAGTGATCGATGCCGAATTGAGCCAGATCGATCACACGCTGGTCCTCGCTGCGCGGCATGGCCTGAGAGTGCGCTACGCCGTCGATACGCATACCCACGCCGATCACTTTTCGGCAAGCCGGCAATTAGCGACACTCAACCATATTCCGGTGGTCATGCATCGCAGCAGTCCGACCGCGAAAGTGGATATGCGCGTCGATGACGGCGACATGCTGGTGGTCGGCACATTGAAATTTGGCATCATCTACACCCCGGGGCATACTGCGGATTCGATGTGCATCGTCCTGCCGGATCGGATTTTCACGGGTGACACATTGTTGATCGGCGGCACCGGTCGCACCGATCTTCCCAGTGGTGACCCTGAGGCGCTATTCGATAGCCTCTTCAATCGACTGGCGACGCTCGATCGTTCGTTGCTGGTGTACCCCGCCCACGATTACAAAAAACGCGGGCATTCCACGCTTGCCGCCGAGTTCGCGGAAAATCCGCGCTTGCAGGTGCGCGAGCGCGCTGCGTTCGTCGAGATGATGCGCGGCCTGAATTTGACGATGCCCACGCACATCACTGAGGCGCTGCGTACCAATATCAGCGGTGGCAAGACGGTCGCTCAAATGCTGGCCGAAGCAGCCGACACGGTGCCGTTCATGTCGCAGGTGGAATTACTGTCGCGGCTGGACGCCAATGATCCGGATCTGATCATCCTCGATGTGCGCGAGCGCGACGCCTATCAGGCGGGGCATATTGCTGGCGCGAAATTGTTGCCGCGCGGGCAACTTGAATTGCGCGTGAACGAAGAATTGCCCGACCCAACCAAGCGCATCCTCACGTATTGCGAACACGGTCGTATTTCCACGCTCGCCGCTGCCACGCTGCGCACGATGGGTTTTCAGCGCGCGGTGGCGATGGATGGCGGCATAAAGGCGTGGCGCGAGGCAGGGTATCCGCTGGTCTCGACGTGATGCGATGACTATGCGGCGGCGGGAAGATAATTTGCGACCAAAACCATGAGCGTGTCACCTCTCGATGCTGGCGCACTGGAGGCAGTTTCCATCGATACGCTGAAACACTACGACCATCGCGCCGATGATTTCTGGGAAGGCACGCGCGGTCACGATGTCACGCAGAATATCGACGCGCTGCTACAAAACATTGAAGGTACGCCGCCATTCGCGATCCTCGATTTCGGCTGCGGGCCGGGGCGCGATCTGAAGGCGTTCGCCGATCTCGGCCACCGCCCGACGGGGTTGGATGGTGCCGAGCGCTTCGCCGAGATGGCGCGCGAATTTGGCGGCTGCGACGTGTGGCATCAGGATTTTTTGAAACTCGATTTGCCGCCGGCGACCTTTGATGGCGTATTCGCCAACGCGTCTTTGTTTCATGTGCCGACCCAGGAATTGCCGCGCGTGTTGCAACAACTGCACGCGACGTTGAAGCATCGCGGTGTGTTGTTCGCATCGAACCCACGCGGGGACAATACCGAGGGATGGAACCGTGGCCGCTACGGCGCATATCACGATCTGGAACGCTGGCGCGGCTTCATGGTCGCCGCAGGCTTTACCGAAATTGCACATTATTTTCGGCCGCCAGGATTGCCGCGTGATCAACAGCCGTGGCTCGCGAGTATTTGGCGCGCATGAAACTGGAACAAATACTTTTCAGTCAGGGGTTCGGTGCGCGCAAATTATGCCGCCTGCTGATCGCGCGCGGCGAAGTTGAGATTGACGGCGTTGCCTGCCTTGATCCAGACGCCGATTGGGATGTGACGGCAGCGACAGAAAATAGCGGCGCATGCGCGTTTCACGTCGAAGGCGTGCGCTGGGAATTCCATGCAAAGGCATACCTGCTGCTACATAAACCAGCCGGCTACGAGTGTTCGCAAAAACCGAAATCGCATCCGAGCGTGTACACATTGCTACCTGCACCATTGCGTGCGCGCGACGTGCAGGCGGTGGGCCGGCTCGATCAGGACACAACCGGCATGTTGTTGTTTTCCGACGACGGCCAATTCATTCATCGCATGACCTCGCCAAAACACGAAGTACCGAAAATTTACGACGTGA
>JANOKK010000328.1:0-1427 GCA_031419255.1 Betaproteobacteria bacterium | reverse complement strand
TTCTTCGGCCCGCCGATGCCCATGTGTACGCCGTAGATCAAGCCGTACAGCACGTGCGCGGCATCGAGCTCGCCATTGGTGAGTTTGTCGCGCACGCTCGCCCATGATGCTTCTTTCGAGGGCACGATCTTGATGCCGTATTTTTCGTCGAACTTCATGACGGACGCGATCACGACCGACGCGCAATCGGTCAATGGAATAAAGCCAACCTTGACTTCTTTTTTCTCCGGCGCATCAGACCCTGCCGCCCACGCAGCCGAGCGAACGCCGGGCGGCACGGCAGCCATCAACGCGGTACCACCAAGCACGGCACCGGTGGCGCGAATGAAGTCGCGGCGGGCGGGTTCGATGGTTTGGTTTGGTAAAATTAAGTGGGGTTGATTCTTTTCCCGATCGTCTTTCATTCAATCGCTCCGTGCTGTCGATAAAGTGCACGACACCTACCGTGCCGCGCAATATCACTATCGCAAGAGCGATGCCAAGTTCGGGAATGAGGGTTAATGCATTGATTCATTGGAGGTAGTCGGCATTTCGCGCTGCGTCTTTGCGAATTCCAAAACCGGCATCGCGCACCAATTACGATGAGCAGTGATGTTGCGATGCACCAAAACGGCACATCGGGTGGTTCCATTTCGCGTTCGCAATTTTGTTTGCGATGCTTTCCGGCACCAACGAGTTGCTATCATCGAACCATGCAACCCGACACCGAAAACACCGCGTTACTGCTTTTCGCCCACGGCTCCGCCGATCCGGGCTGGGCCACGCCTTTTACGAATCTGTTGATGGCAATGCGCGCACGCAGGCCCGGAAAGATCGTTGAGCTCGCCTACCTGGAACGAATGCGTCCCGCTTTCGACGAAGCGGTGGATGCGTTGCATGCGCGCGGCGTTCGCCACGTCACCGTCGCGCCGATCTTTCTCGCCATTGGTGGGCACATGAAAAAAGACCTGCCAGTGTTGATTGAATCTGCGGGCAAGCGCACGGGTATCGAATTTCGTGTGTTGCCCGCATTGGGCGAGATCGATTCATTGATTGATTCCATCGCCAATTGGGTCCATCACGCCGCCAATAAAGCGTGAAGTGCGCGCATATCGTCTTCGTGGTTGTCGCGATAGTCGGTGGATTCCTTGCCGAGCGCTTCAGCAATGATGAGCGCGCGCTGCTCATGCGTGTGATCGGCTTTCCCAATACCGTATCGGATGAAAGTGCCTGCTGGCTCATCAAGACCGTGTTCGCCGAGATCAAGGAGTTGCCGGTGAAAGAACGTCATGCGGTGTCAAGGTTGCTGGTGCAGTCTGCAAATCCGTAGCCACAGGTTTGCGGTTCACTCGCGAAAAAAAGCCCGCGACTCGCGGGCTTTTTTGTTCAACAAACTCTCAGCGAGTTATTCCAATTCCATTTCAATAATGTATTGTCATCCTGAGCGA
>JANOKK010000327.1:0-1178 GCA_031419255.1 Betaproteobacteria bacterium | reverse complement strand
GCGGGTGCTCGATATTGGCTCCTCACGCGAATTCTGCGGCGGCACGCATGTGACGCGCACCGGCGATATCGGACTTTTCAAGATTGTCGCGGAAAGTGGTGTTGCCGCCGGCGTGCGGCGCGTGGAAGCGGTGGCGGGTTCGGTCGCGTTTGAGTATGTGCAGAAATTGGAAGCACAAATCACTCATGCCGCCACGCTGCTGAAAACACAGCCGCAGGAAGTGGAAGCGAAAATCGCGCAGGTGCTAGATAACGTGAAAGCGCTGGAAAAGCAATTGGCACAATTCAAATCCAAATTAGCGGCAAGCCAAGGCGACGATTTGTTGAATGGTGTCATCGACGTGAATGGTGTGAAAGTACTGGCAGCGAAACTCGATGGCGCAGACCCAAAAGCGCTACGCGAAACGCTGGACCAGATCAAGAACAAAATCGGTTCGGGCGTGATCGTGCTGGCAGTCGCGGAGGGCGACAAAGTGAGCCTCGCGGCCGGCGTGACGAGCGACCTGACCGCGAAATACAAAGCGGGCGAGTTGGTCAACCATGTCGCGCAGCAAGTCGGCGGCAAGGGCGGCGGCAAACCGGATATGGCGATGGCCGGCGGAACCGATGCGGCAGCACTGCCGGCGGCGTTGGCGAGTGTGAAAGCGTGGGTTGAATCAAAGTAGTACGAGGAAAAATGTCGCGCTATGTCTGAAACTCGCATCGGAGAAACATGTTCGAAGTCTTTAAACACTGCCCGCGTTGCGCGGCCGAATTGATCGACCGCGAAATCGCCGATGACGGCGGTACACGTGTTCGCCGCGCGTGCCCGGACATTGTTTGCGGTTTCGTGCAATGGCAGAACCCCACGCCCGCAGTGGGTGCGCTGGTTGAGCACGATGGTGAAATCATCCTCGCGCGCGGTGCGGGCTGGCCTGAAGGTGCGTTTGCCTTGGTGACGGGCTATCTCGAGCGCAATGAAGATCCGAAGCAGGGCGTTGCACGCGAAGTCAAAGAAGAACTCAATCTCGATGTCGTCGAGACAAATCTCATCGGCAATTATATTTTCGAGCGCAAGAATGAAATCATGCTGTGCTATCACGTCATTGCGACGGGTGTGGTGAGCCTGAGCCCGGAGTTGATCGATTTTCGTCGCTATCAACCGCATGAATTGCGCCCATGGCCGCGCGCGACCGGATT
>JANOKK010000326.1:0-3987 GCA_031419255.1 Betaproteobacteria bacterium | reverse complement strand
AACGCGGTCAACCAGACGATGACATGATCCGCGCGCGAACTCTGTGCATCGAGTATGCCGAGCGACGGGGCCGCCAGGCCGGTGACGAAGCACTGAATATTCACCGCCAGAATGCCGAACAGCGCGAATCCGCGCAATGCGTCAACGAGTTCGTCGCGCGGCATCAAGGCATGCGCTTCGCACCGATATCGATGCGAGTGTTGCCGCGTGTCGTCACCGGCGCATTGAATTTCTGCTCCGGCTCGAGCGTCCACGGCAAAGGCAAGTCATCCGGCAGCACGCTGATGGCATGCGCGCCCGCCGCCACTGCCGGAAATTCAAACACGCCTTGGGCATTGGTACGGGTGGTGAATTTTCCATCCAGCATTACCACGACATTGGCGGCACCGATTTCACTGCCATCGCGAATGCCATTGCCATTGGCGTCAAGGTACAGCACACCTTCGATGCGGCCCGAGCCACCGCCGACATAGCCGCCAAGTGGCGCACTCGCGGTGCCGGCATTGGCTGCGTAACGAAGCGTGATGAAAACACCGCGGTCATTTGGATGGGTGCGCAATATCACTGGCGGGGTCAACGGGCTTTGCACGCCGATGGTTTCATTGAGCACGCCGCGATTTTCATAAAACGAGGCGCCAAGCGACCAATCGCGTGCGATTTGCCAATCGAGGCTGATACTGGCGGCGATCGAGGTGCCACGATCGGCGCCGTTGCCGCGCACATTGCGCGCGCGAAGATTGCCTTGCAGCGAAATGTCTGGTGTCACCAGCGCGCGGCCATTGACGCCGATCAGCGCCGCGTTGCTACGGGCGGGATTGGGCGTGGCCAAGGTCGCGACTGATCGCAGACGCTCCATCCCCAAAGACGTCGACAGCGACATGCCATTTTCCACGTTGATGGAATGATCGAGTGTCACGGCTTCGGTGCGCTGGCCGCGTTGCTCGTCGGCGGCATCAATTTGCAATCGTGTGAGACCATAAGAATTCAACCACTGAAGATATCCAAAGCCCGACGAACTGCTTAGCCCGAAACTGCGGAACGCGAGGCCGCCACCGACGGTGAACGTCGCGTTCAGGCGATGCCGTACACCGGTGCTTGCGTACCAGCCGCTGGGACTTTGGCCTGAGACACTGGAAAACGATTCTATATTTGCCGAAAAATCCCGCCCGATCGAATGGTAATCGTAGCGATAGCTGGCACCTTGCAAATCACTGGCCAGCGCACGATCGATCCATGTCAGACCTTTATTGAAACGAAAAATGGATGCCTGCTGACGGTGCGCTCCATCGCGCCAGATCGCGTCGGCCCACACGCCGGTGGCATTCGCGGCACCGGATGCGTCGTCATTGCCAACGCGCGAGCCGAGCGCGTTCAATTGCCATTGTGCGCCGGTGGCGCGCATCTCTTGCGACATAGTTAAATACACCCCACGCGGATTGGTGCGGGAAGCATTGTCGGCCGCATTGGGTGCGGCATCGGGGAGTACATTGGTGCCCTGCGCGAGCACCACGGCAGATGTCCATTCGCCTTGCTTGATTTGCGCATACGCACTTTCCACTCGTCCGCCGAGACCAACGAAGCGCGATTGCGGAAATCCTTCAAATCGGCCCGGCTCGCCGACACTCGCACCAATGATGATCGAATTCAATGCCTCTCTGCGCCAGACGGTGGATGCACCGAGAATTTGCGGCGTCGGCAGCGTCAATCGGCTGTTGCGTCGTGTCGATTCTGGAACGAGCAAGTTGGTGGTGCCAAATGTGTTGTCGGCAAACCAGCCACCATCGAAAGGCAACGCCGATTGGCGAATGCTCCAGCTCGTCAATCCCTGCGTGCCGCGCCCGCCAATCGAGCCCAGCAGCAGTGCATGCAGCGAAAGCACGCCGAAATTTGGTGTTTCGATGTAGGTATCAAGTTGTACGCCGCCGGTGTCGGTGCGGGTATCGCGCGCAGGCGTCGAATCGCTGCGCGAAGTTTGCAGATTGCGGGTGATTTGCAGTGAGATGCCGCGCGGCCAACCTTGCGAGTTGTACGGACTACGCGATGATTCATCGTCATCGCGCAACGCGACGCCTTCCATGAGCTTGTCCTGGTAGGTCGTCGTGGCGGGAGCGGTTTTTACGCTCGATGTTTCAACGCTTGCTTCTGCCTTGACAGAATGGCTGGTGCTGCACAAGGCCGCTGAAATTGATGCAGCCAATATTCGCCACTGCAATCCCCGAGCGATCTGTCGCGGCACTCGGCTATTTCTTGCCGGGGTTGGTTGCGGCGGGTGGCGGGGTCGGTGCATTGGCTGCGGGGGAGGAAGGGTTCTGCGAAATGGGTGCCTCGAATCGCATGTCGATGTCGGTTTTTTTATTACCCCATTCGAGACTGCCTTTGACCGTCAACGGATACTTGATCGCATTGTCGCCACTGACGGCCACATTTGGGATGAGCGAAACCATCCGCGTCTGTGCGGGCAGGATTGGAATTGCCTCGGGAACCAGATCGAATTGATTGCCTTTGGCATCGACGGCAATCACAAATCCGCCCAGCCGCCCGTGGGCATTGCCGGTGTTACTCACCTCGACTCGCGGAACTATCACACCATCATTTGCCGCCACACCGGCGTGACTGATCTTAAGGGCTGGACGGGCGTCGCCAAGTGCCGCGTAGACAATCACACCCACGCGTCCGCTGACCGGAAAGCTGAGTGCGCCTTCGGTTTTGATGACTTGCTCAAGGCCCTCGATCATGATCGCAAACCGGCACTCGGCGAGTGAGGCATTGGCGGGAGGCGAGATTTCAAAGCGAAAGCGGATCTTGCCGTTTGCCGACAACGCCAGCTCGCGACGCTCCAGCGCAACCCATGGTCGGCAGCTAGTTGGTGCGAGTTCATCCGTGAATACCGCGTTGCCATCTGCGCCGATTGTCCAATCGTTGGTGTAAACGCGGTATTCGCCGCGCCGATTTGCGACGTGCGTGATTTCGATCACCTGACGCGTGGTCTTGCCGGGTTGTACGTTGAGCTCAAATCTGGGTGGTGAAATGACCGCCGAAAACCCCTGCGCGCGGGCAGAAGGCGTCGCGATCGTGGCAGCAGTCGAGGCAAGTACGACAACAGCCATGAGCATGCCGCGTGGCATTGCCATCAAGTCTGCAAACGAAAAATTTCGCGTGGTCATGTTCGGTAATGCCCCTCAATCCACATCGATTTCAAAATGAAATCGCAGTTGCTGCGTTTGACTCACGCGCGTACCGTCGGCTTCGATTTTCACGTCCATCACGTCTTCCATGCGTGGCGAGCGTATCGTGCCGTCGTACACCAACGCGCGTCCGCCCGGCACCAGTTGCCCGTCCAGCAACAACCCGTGACTGCGCCATTCTATTTTTACCGACGCGTTCGATTCGGTCGGCAGCACCATGTAGATTTTGCCGGACTTGCCGAGCCATGGCATCGTCGCGAGGCGCACTTGCACGCGTGTGCGCCCGATGATCGCGTTGTCGCGATTTTTCGGCGCAACCGAGCGCCAGGTCATCGCTGGCACGCCGTCGAGCACCACCGTTGCCGAGTCGTCAATGATTGCGGGTGCGGCTCTGCCGGTCGGCGCGGGCGTGGCGGCAAGCGTGCATACCGGCATCGCAACGAACGCGACTGCCAACAATGCCCGGGCGATCGCGGTGTCGAAAGCGACGTTTTTCACGGTGACGTCAGCGTATACGTCGCGCGGCCATTGTAGATGCCGGCCGCGACGAGATTGGTATTGGCATAGCTGAAGGTGTGACAGTTTTCGACAAAACGGTTGGAATTGATATTGCGCAGAAACAGAACCGCGCCGTTGAACGTACCGGCCGGAATATCGGCCGCTGCATTGCCGAGCGCGGTGCTGGTCCAACTGATTTGCGAAAAGGGCAGGGTATCGACACCATTGCTCAAATTCGCGGGCGTGGTGACTTGCAACGAGGCGACATTGGCAGTAGTGCTGGGTTCGCGAAAATAGCCGCCGA
>JANOKK010000325.1:0-6270 GCA_031419255.1 Betaproteobacteria bacterium | reverse complement strand
CCGAAGGTAAGACCATGTGCTCGCTCTGTTCGCGGCTGCGGCGCGGGGTGATTTATCGTGTGGCGTCGGAAATCGACGCGACCAAAATCGCACTCGGCCATCACCGCGACGACATCGTCAATACACTTTTTCTCAATATGTTTTTCGGCGGAAAAATGAAAGCGATGTCGCCGAAGCTGGTGTCGGACGACGGCAGGCACATCGTCATCCGGCCGCTTGCCTACGTCGAAGAAACCGATCTGGAAGATTATGCAGCGTACAAGCAATTCCCGATCATTCCCTGCGACCTGTGTGGCTCGCAGGATAATCTGCAGCGCCAGCAGGTGAAGCAGATGTTGCGCGAGTGGGAGAAAAAATTTCCAGGGCGCGTCGACTCTATTTTCCGATCGATGCAAAACATCGCCCCTTCGCACATGCTGGATCGCGGGTTGTTTGATTTCAGCAACGTTGTCGCAACCGGCAGTGCCGACGCTACGGGCGATAAGGCGTTCGACGTGGAGGAATTCGCCGAACAATTCGTCGAGCCGACCTCGGCGCAAGTTATCAAGTTTCGCTGACGCGTGTCGCAATCGATGCCGTCAATGAAAGCCGCGCCGCGAAAGAAAGCCGCCGCCCCCAAACCTGCCGACACAGCGCAACTCGATCAATTGGCGTGGCTAAAAGCGGCGGCAGTCGCCATCGCCGAAGATGGATTCAATGGCACCCGCATATTGCCGCTATCAAAACGCCTCGGTGTGACACGCGGCAGTTTCTATTGGCACTTTGATGACCACGCCGCGTTTGTACATGCCTTCATTGTGTATTGGCAGGAACAGCAATTGCGCGCGGTTGCTGCTTACAAACACCAGACGAGCGATCCCGTCAAAGCCTACGCCCGATTGCTCGATGTCGTGCTGACCGATACCGGGCCTGAGTTGAAGCGATTGAAAGTCGAATTCGCGCTACGCGGCTATGCGCGCCGCGATGCCTTTGCCGCGAAAGCGGTGAAGGCGGTCGATCTGGCGCGCACCACGCTGTTCATGCCCATCGTTCGCGACATTGCCGACTCGGAGGTTGAGGCGGAATCATTCGCGCATCTCTTGATGGTTCAGCTTTCGGGCGCCCAACACGCCATTGCCGGGCCGAATTGCGATGCGATTATTTTGGCGGGGATGAAACGCGCGATGCTGAAGTCATTGGGGGCGATGCATGCATTGCGAGCGTCGAGACCGGTTGCCTGAAATCTCCATGTCGCGCGCAAGTGCCGCGCAAATTCAAATCAGAATCCGGAAAAATCGGCTTTGCGTTTTTGCAGAAACGCCTGAATCGCTTCCTGCGCTTCCGCACCGCGCAGCCGCTCGGCGAAAATGCCGAGTTCAATATCGATTGTTTCGCGCAGCGCATTGGCATTGGCAGCGCGCAACAGTTTCTTGGTGGCGCGTACCGCCGCTGGCGGCAATGCATTGAATCGCCCGGCGATCATGCGCGCATGCGATAGCACTTCCGACGCCGGTAACACGGCGTTGGCGAGGCCCATGGCAAGCGCATCCTGCGCCGTGATCGGCTCACCCAGCATTAAATGTTGCGCAGCTTTGACATGTCCAATTCTTTGCGGCAACACCAGGCTCGCGGCGAACTCCGGGACGATGCCGAGATTGACGAACGGCATCACCAGTTTTGCGTCCTCCGCCAGATAAACCAGATCGCAATGCAAGAGCATCGTGGTGCCGATGCCAATTGCTGCGCCATTGACGGCGGCGATCACCGGTTTTTCACAATCGATCAGCGCATGCATAAATGAGCGTGCGGGAAAGTTTTCGACACCGCCGCGATGCTCCACTGCCACAAGGAAATCCTGCATTTCATTTCCGGCGGTGAAAATTTCCGACCGGCCGGTGATGACTACCGCACGAATTTTTGCGTCCAGATTGGCGGCCACCAAGGCTGCGGCCATTGCCGCGTACATCGCACCGGTAAGCGCATTCTTTTTTTCGATGCGATCAATGGCAATCGCCGTGACATTGTTTTCGGTCGATACCTTGATGTTCATCGCGTCTCCCAGGGAAAATCTAGCGCAAAAATTTCGCGATGCGCGCGGCCAATGCCACCGGCTGATCGTGATGCAGCATGTGGCCACAATTGTCGAGCACTTCGCGTTCGATGTTGGGCAGCGCGGCGAGACGTTTGTCCCATTCCGCGCGCGGATAGCGTCCGCCATACAAATCAAGCAGGGTCGTTTGCGCACCTTCGACCCACAATGTGGGCGCACGGATTTCCTCACGGCAGGCCAACGCCTCCGCCTCGCGGTAGAGAATCGGGTTGGTGCGTTTGTGCGCGGTATCGCAGAGGACATGCCATTGACCGTCCGCCTCCTGGCGCGACCAATGCGACGCGAGCCATTGCGCTTTGTCGGCGGGCAATCGTGGATTGTTTTGTTGCAGGCGAACCGCGACCGCATCGAGTGTTGCGTAACTGCGCAGCCTCTGCGGTGACTTCAATTGATCGAGCCACTTGCGATAGCGTTTGGGCGCCTCAGCGGGTGAGGGATCGGGCAGGCCGAAGCCTTCGAGATTGACTAGCCTGCGGATTCGCTCGGCACGCACGCCGGCATACACCATGGCGATGTTGCCGCCCATGCTGTGGCCCAAAAGATCGACTGGTGCGTGCCGGGAAAAGTGATCCAGCACCCCATCGAGGTCCCCCAGATAATCGGGAAACCAGTAGCTATCCACGCGCGGCGACTCGGTCAATCCAAAACCACGCCAATCCAACGCGAATACCGCTCGGTCCGCAGGCAGCGCATCGATCACAAATTGAAAGGACGCCGCCACATCCATAAAGCCGTGCAACATCACCAGCGGCGGCTGCGTTGTGCTACCTTCCGCGGACCACAGTCGAATGTGATAACGAAGGCCACGCACGGTGATGAAGTGGCTGGTGCTTTCGCGGCGCGGCACGTAGGGTTGGGACATAGATGCCAACGTGGGATTACAAAATCAAATGCCGATGTCGCGGCGTTCGTAGTGCATGGCTATTGTTCAACCGCCAACATCTCACCCAGTTGCCCACGATGATAGTGCGCGTCGCCAAACGTCAAATCAATGGCGGTCAGGCGTTTGAAATAGTGGCTGATCGGCAACTTATCCGTCACGCCCATGCCGCCATGCAATTGCACGGCCTGTTGCCCGACCAGCCGCGCCGACTGGCCCACCAGTGATTTCGCGGCGGCAATCGCGCGACGGCGCTCGGGGACATTTTCTGCATTTACCTTCAGTGTTACGAGCAAAGTCATTGAGCGCGCCTGCTCGGCCGCGATGAACATGTCGACCATGCGATGTTGCAGCGCCTGAAACGTGCCGATCGCAACGCCGAACTGCTTGCGCGTTTTCAGGTATTCGAGTGTTTGCTCGATCAAGGCGTCCATTGCGCCGACTGCTTCCGCGCACATTGCGGCGATGCCGTGGCCGATGGCGTGTTCGATGGCATGCGAACTATTGTTTTCGGAACCAACCAACGCGTCAGTTGAAACGCGCACCTTGTTCAATTCAATCTGCGACGCTTTGTGGCCATCGAAGGTCGGATAACTTTTTACGTTAAGCCCCGTTGCATTCCTGTCGACGAGAAACAACGAGATGCCGTCGTCATCACCGATTGCGCCACGGGACCGCGCGGAGACGATCAGTGTATCGACAGTGGCACCGTGCAGCGTCACGGATTTGTTGCCGTTCAACACATAGACATCGCCATCACGGTGCGCGGTGGTGGAGGCATGACGAAATTGATAGCGCCCGGCGCGCTCATGAACGGCAAGCGCCATCGTCTTTTTTCCTGCCACCATATCCGGAAGATGCTGTTTGCATTGCGCGGTCGATCCATGGTCACGCAGGAGACCGCCGCACAACACCTTCGTTGATAGATAAGGTTCGACCACCAGCGAGCGACCGAAGCATTCCATCACTACTGCCGTATCTTCCACCGCGTTGTCTGTTGCGCCAAGCCCGCCGAATTGTTCCGGCATGCCGATGCCCAACAAGCCGAACTCGGCGAACGCCCGCCAATGTTTGTCGCTGGCAGGCGCGCCCAATTTCAACTGCTGACGGCGCGCTTCAAACGTGTAGGTTTTATCGAGGTAGCGCCGTAGCGAATCCTTGAGTTGCTGCTGTTCTTCAGTAAGAGAAAATTCCATTTCGGTTCCCGACTCCGTTACAGACCCAGCACATGCTGAGCGACAATATTTCGCTGAATTTCATTTGAGCCGCCAAAAATACTGAGCTTGCGCATATTGAAATAATCACCGGCAGCCATCGGCGTGTAAGCGGCACCCACCGGCTCACCCTGCCAATCCGGATCGAGTGCTTCGGGCAAATCGGCCAGCGCCTCCGGGCCGCACGCATACAGTGTCAGCTCAAAAATCGCCTGACAAATTTCTGTGCCGCGAATTTTCAGAATGGACGCTTCGGGCCCCGGCGCGCCGCTTTTCGCCATCGCTGCCAGTGTGCGCAGCAGCGTCATTTCATGCGCCATCAATTCCATCTCACATTGCGCGAGGCGATCACGAAAGCGAAAGTCGTCAATCAGGGGCTTGCCATCGGCCATTTCTTCGCGCGCGACTCGGTGCAGGCGGCGCATCAGCAACTTTGAAACCGCGACCAGATTCAATCCGGTGCGCTCGTGCGAGAGCAAAAATTTCGCGCAGGTCCAGCCCTTGTTTTCTTCGCCGACCAGATTGGTGGCGGGCACCTCGACATTGTCGAAGAACACCTCGTTCACTTCGTGTTCGCCATCGAGCATGATGATCGGTCTGACGCTCACACCGGGGATTTTCATGTTGATCAACAGAAATGAAATGCCCTGCTGCGGCCGGCCTTCGGCTGCGGTGCGCACCAGACAAAAAATCCAGTCGGCGAATTGTGCTTGCGTGGTCCAGATTTTTTGGCCATTGACGATGTACTTGTCGCCAACGCGTTCGGCTTTAGTCTTGAGTGATGCCAAGTCTGAACCCGAACCCGGCTCGGAATAACCCTGACACCAGAAATCATCGCCGCGCAGAATTCGCGGCAGATGTTGTGCTTTCTGTTCCGGCGTACCGAAGGCCATCAATACCGGCCCCAACATTTTCTGGCCGAAGGAAATCAGCCCCGGTGCACCGGCCTCGATGCATTCCTGCTCGAAAATGAATACTTCGGTGTGATTCCAGCCGGTGCCGCCGTACGCTTTCGGCCAGTATGGACCGCCCCAGCCGTGGTCGAACAGGATGCGTTGCCAACGCATGAAGTCGTCGCGCACGTTGCGTTTTCCGTCGAGCATCTTTCGGCGGATATCGTCGGGCACATTGTTGGCGATGAAGGTTTTTACGTCAGCGCGGAAGGCTTGTTCTTCGGGGGAGTAGTCGATATTCATGGAGGGTGGTAAGGGTTGACTATTGCGCTGAGCCGTAAGTTGTCCTTGTCATTCCCGCGAACGCGGGAATCCAAGTTTCGACAATGTTCGTTGTTGCTGGGAAAAAATGGATTCCCGCGTTCGCGGGAATGACAGTATTCTTTTTTCAATCGTTGGTGAGGAAACTCACCGTCTGGCGAGCCTTTCCGGGCATTTGTGCCTCAAACACCGCGCCGAATGGCGATCTACATTCGCGAATGGGGGCATCAACAAACCTCAAACAACCCCGCCGCCCCCATCCCGCCGCCAATGCACATCGTCACCACCACATATTTCACGCCGCGCCGCTTGCCTTCGATCAGCGCGTGGCCGACCATGCGCGCGCCCGACATGCCGTAGGGATGGCCGATGGCAATCGCGCCGCCGTTGACATTCAAACGCTCATCGGGAATGCCCAATTTGTCGCGACAGTAAATCACTTGTACCGCAAACGCCTCGTTCAGTTCCCACAGGCCGATGTCGTCCACCTTCAACCCGGCGCGCTCCAATAAGCGCGGCACCGCGAACACCGGGCCGATGCCCATTTCATCGGGTTCGCAGCCGGCGGTGGCGAAGCCGCGAAAAATGCCGAGCGGCGAAAGACCGCGCTGCTCGGCCAGTTTTGCGTTCATCACGACGGAAGCCGACGCGCCATCGGAAAATTGGCTGGCGTTGCCGGCGGTGATCCCGCCGCCCGGCATCGCCGAGCGAATTTTTGCCACACCTTCAATGGACGTGTCTGCGCGAATGCCTTCATCTTCGCTCGCTGTCTCTTGCCGCGTGCCGAGTGCGCCGGTCTTGGGGTCGGGCGCTCCCATCGTCACGGTCATCGGTACGATTTCATCTTTAAATTTTCCTGCCGCGCGCGCCGCC
>JANOKK010000324.1:0-3141 GCA_031419255.1 Betaproteobacteria bacterium | reverse complement strand
ACCCCGCAAATGCCACGCCCCTCGGTGTGGACTTTAAGCATGATTTGCGTGGCGCGATCCATATTGTGGCCGAACACCCGCGTCAGCACATCGACGACGAATTCCATTGGCGTGTAGTCGTCGTTGTACATCACCACCTGCCACATGGCGGGCGGTTTGGTCTTGGCGGGCTTCTCCTTGAGTTCAGTGCCGCCGCGGTCGTTTGATTTGGGTTGCCGGGTGCTCATTCGTCGCATTGGGAAAGTATCATTCAATAATAGGGGCAAGGTGCCGCGCATTCAAGTCCCGCGATGATGTGCGAATCGCACCGGAAAAGTGCGGAGCATGCAAGTGGCACGGGTGAACTGTGCATCGATTTGCATTCCTGCAACGCGCGCACGCGAAAAAAACCGCGAACTATTGACTTGCCAAAAGATAGCCGGTAAAAGGCGGTTTGGAGTTTGGCTTTGAGGTTGTCTGCATTTGCATTCCTGCGGTTGCGGGCCTTGACAGCAAAACGATTCCGGGGCTCTCCAACCCGACTTGGTAAAGGACGCACTAGCATGGCAACAGGAACAGTCAAATGGTTTAACGACGCAAAGGGTTTTGGATTCATCACACCCGACGATGGGAGCGATGATCTTTTCGCCCGTTTTTCGGCAATCGCAATGAATGGTTTCAAGACCCTTAAAGAAGGCCAGAAAGTCAGCTTCGAAGTGACGCAGGGCCCTAAAGGTAAACAAGCCTCGAATATCGGCAACGCCTGATCGCTCAAGCGACACCGATCAAAACCCCCGCGATGAAAATCGCGGGGGTTTTTTACTTTTGAAGCCTACGCAGTCCATACTGCACGTGTAGGGCTTTGCTATTTCTGGAACAAATGAAAACGATGGATTTTTGGGCCAGACAAGGAGCAAACCACAGTGATAGCCGCGACTATCACGAGGATTTGCGACGCCGTATGGCGCAAAAAGATGCGTTTTAATATTCCAGAAATAGCAAAGTACTACACTAACCATGCTAATTGCCTTCAACAAACCGTACGGCGTCATTTGCCAATTCAGCCCGTCGGCCGGCAAGCCGACATTGAAAGATTACATCGACGTTCCCGACATCTATCCCGCCGGTCGGCTCGACACCGATAGCGAAGGCCTGTTGATGCTGACCGACGACGGCATTTTGCAAGCGCGCATTACTGAGCCTGCCCGCAAACTCGTCAAAACCTATTGGGCCGAGGTCGAGGGCGAACCAACCGACGAGGAATTGGATCCGCTGAGAAACGGTGTCGATCTGGGCGATTTCAAGGCGGCCCCTGCAAAAGCGAAATTATTGTCGCCACCAAAGAATATATGGTCGCGCGATCCGCCGGTTCGATTTCGCCAGAATATCCCCACCGCGTGGCTTGAAATCGGTATCGCCGAGGGAAAGAATCGGCAAATCCGCCGAATGACGGCAAAAATCGGCTATCCAACGCTACGTTTGGTGCGGATATCGATCGGCACGTGGGCCCTAGGCGGTCTGGAAAGCGGAAAGTGGCGCATCGAGACCGTCCCGCAGGACATGGTGCGCCGCGTCATTTCAAGCAAAAACCCCTGAAAAGTGAATGGCTTGCAAGTATATTGCCTGTCAAAAATGGTTCACAAATCATTGTCAACCGACTATAATTTTGCGCGTTAATCCTTGCGACAGGCATAAATCTGTCTGAACCGACTAACGACATACCTGCTATCCACTCACTCTCAAAGGAATCATCAATGAAAACCATTTCCGCTGTCGTTGCTGCCCTGTTCGCCGCTTTCGCGCTGAACGCTGCTGCACAAGCACCGGCCGCTCCTGCTGCCAAGGCTGAAGCACCCAAAGCGGCTGCTCCGGCCGCTGCTGCTGCACCGGCAAAAGCTGCTGCCGCTGCGCCTGCAAAGGCTGTTGAAGCTGCCAAGCCAGCTGCTGCGCCTGCCAAAGCTGAAGTCAAAAAAGACGACGCAATGAAAGAATCCGCCGCTGACAAAAAAGCTCGTCTGGCGAAAGAAAAGAAAGAAGCCAAAGCTGCTAAAGCCGCTAAAGCCAAAGAAGCAAAAGAAGCCAAAGAAGCCAAAGCCGCTAAAGCAAAGGCCGACAAAGAAATGAAAGACGCAAAGAAAACCGACGCACCGAAGAAGTAATTCAGGCGGTTTATCGGCGCGGAGACATTATTCCGCGGCCCAAAAGGCGGAACCTCGGTTCCGCCTTTTGCATTGTGCATTGTGCATTCTGCAATTTGTATTTTGAGAAGCGTTGTGGGCACTGTTTCGCCGAAACCGATCTTATCTGCCGGATAATCAGGGTATGTCAACGCAACGCATCGTGGTGGGACTCTCAGGCGGCGTGGATTCGTCCGTCTCTGCCTGGCTACTTAAACGGCAGGGGTTCGAGGTCGTCGGCCTGTTCATGAAAAACTGGGAAGACGATGACGACGGCGAATATTGTTCGACGCGCCAGGATTTCATCGATGCCGCCGCCGCCGCAGATGTGGTCGGCATCGATTTCGAGGCGGTGAATTTTGCGGCGGAATACAAGGATCGCGTGTTCGCAGAATTTCTGCGCGAATACGCGGCCGGACGCACGCCGAATCCCGATGTGCTGTGCAACGCGGAAATCAAATTCAAGGCGTTTCTCGATCACGCGATGGAACTCGGTGCCTCGCACATCGCGACCGGGCACTACGCGCGCGTGCGCGAAACCGACAATGCATTCGAACTTCTCAAAGGGATCGATCCCGGCAAGGATCAGAGCTATTTTCTGCACCGTCTCAACCAACATCAATTGTCGAAGGCGATGTTTCCGGTCGGGCATTTGTTGAAATCCGACGTTCGCAAAATCGCGCAGGAAGCGGGCTTGCCGAATCATGCAAAAAAAGATTCCACGGGAATTTGTTTCATCGGCGAGCGCCCATTTCGCGAATTTCTGCAACGCTATTTGCCGCGTGAGCCCGGCGACATGCTCACGCCCCAAGGCAAGCGCGTGGGGCGGCATGAAGGCCTGATGTACTACACGCTGGGGCAGCGGCAAGGACTTGGCATCGGCGGCACCCGCGAGGGCGATGGCGAGCCGTGGTTCGTCGCGGGCAAGGATATTGCGCAAAACCGTTTGCTGGTGGTGCAGGGGCACGATCATCCGCTCCTGCTC
>JANOKK010000323.1:0-1893 GCA_031419255.1 Betaproteobacteria bacterium | reverse complement strand
TTCTCCTCCTGTTTTCGCATAAAGACCTTGCGATGCCCCCGCTGTTTTAAGAATACTTAAAACAGCAATGGGGTCGGTCGGAGAAATTAACTCTCCAAACAATAATGCGTACATATAAGGTAAATTGATACCCATCAAGTTGGCACCGAAAAAACGATGGGTATCGCTGCGCTCCACCCATCCTACGATTGGCCGGTTACTTTTTCTTCGTCGGCCCTGCGCCGATGTATTTCTTCAACCACGCGAAATATTCCTGATACCAGAGCCGCGAATTTTGCGGTTTCACGATCCAGTGATTCTCGTCGGGAAAAAACACTAACCGCGCCGGCACGTTCAGCGCCTTCAAGGTGTTGTAGTACATCAAACCTTGCGCATCGGGCACCCGGTAATCGAGCGCGCCATGAATCACCAGCGTCGGCGTCTTCATGTGCTTGGCGAACGCCATCGGATTCTGCGCGGCAATTTTCACCGGATCATTCCAGTACGTTGCCTTCAACGAATGTGCTAACCAGTAACCCGCATCGCCCGCGTTGATCGACGCCCAATCGAAGCAGCCGGCATGACAAACGTAGGCTTTGTATCGATCGCCCCCTTTCTTCGCCCCATTGCGGCCATTCATCCACGCCACCATCTTGCCGCCGTAACTGCCGCCGGTCGCCGCCATGCGTTTCGCGTCGATGTAACCCTGCTTCTGCATGAAGTCAGTGCCGGCTTCCACGTCCGCGTGTTCCTTGGTGCCCCAGGTGCCATTGTTGGATTCGGTAAATTTGTTGCCCCAGCCCTGCGAGCCGTGATAATTAACGCACACCACCACATAGCCCGCCGCCGCGAAGACGTGATTGTTCCAGCGGAAATGAAAATTGTCGCCCCAGTTGGCATGCGGCCCGCCGTGGATGTTGTGAACCAGCGGCCACTTTTTCTTTGCGTCGAAATTCGGCGGATAGATCACCCACATGTGTACCGGCTCGTTATTCCAGCCTTTGATGGTGAATTCGCGAACGTCGCCTAGTTTGAATTTCGCCAAACGCTCGTCATTGAACGATTCGATAGCGCGCGCATTGCCGCCGTCCGCATCGGCTGCGAATACTTTCGGCGGCGATGACATGTTGTTGCGCACGAAGACGATCGTGCCCGCACCGAGATCAAATTCTCCGATGCTGCCGCCTTGCGCAACGTTGACCGGTTTTTTCGCACTCGCCGCGAGTCGCCACACGCTGGTCCGGCCGCGATCATCGGCCGTAAAATAAACGCTACCGCCGTCGGCCGCCCATTTCAGCGGCGCATTCACGAGGCGATCCCACGATGACCATTGCGCCAAGGCCCCCGATTTGCGGTCGATCAACGCAACCTTGGTGTCGTCGTCCATCGAACGACGATAGTTGACAATCAATAGCGCGATGGATTTTCCATCCGGCGAATAGGCCGGGCAGTAATGTGAAGAGTTTGAACCTGCGGTCAAGTTTTTGGCTTTGCCCGATTTGAGATCCATCTCGACGATGTGGTGTTCCTGATCGCCGCGTTTGTCTGTATTCGGGTTGAAGCAAAATGCCAGGTGCTTGCCATCGGGCGCAATGTCATAGTCGGTGGCGCTGGTATCGAACACCGGCAATTCGTACGCTGAACCGGCGAACAGGTTTTCGCACTTGCCGGTCTTCATCCACCACATGTACGCACGGCACGCGCCCGTCGGAAATCCAATGATCCCAATGCCGGAACACGGTGTGTTCGACCACATGCGCTTTCACCTTGTCGTCTTTTCGTTCCTTCAAGCGCGCGGCCTGATCCTTGGCGCTTTTCAAATCCGGCCAAACGTGCGAGACGAACGCGAGTCGTGTGCCGTCGGCAAAACACGTTATTTCCGAGACGCCCCTCGCGCGATGGGTGAGCCGCCGC
>JANOKK010000322.1:0-3089 GCA_031419255.1 Betaproteobacteria bacterium | reverse complement strand
GCTGGAGCCTTGAAGAGGGCCGGGTTAAATCCGGTAGTTTCAATATCGATCAAGGCGTTGGCGTGCGAGTGGTCTCCGGCGAGAAAACCGCCTTTGCCTATTCGGACGACATCAGCCGCGAAGCACTATCGTCGGCAGCGGCCGCAACGCGCAGCATTGCGCGCATCGGCGGCAATGCGAGCGCTGGCAAAGCCAACAAATCTTCGCAAAAAACCGGTCGCGCACTGTACGCGCCGACGGATCCGGTATCGACTTTTTCCGACGCCGAAAAAGTGCGCATTCTTGAGCGAGTCGAGCAATTCGCCCGAGCCATCGATCCGCGTGTGAAAGAAGTGATGGCGCGACTTTCCGGGGAATACGATGTTGTCATGGTGGCGCGCAACGATGGCGTAATGGCGGCTGATGTGCGGCCGCTGGTGCATATCGGATTGACAGTGATCGCCGAGCAGAATGGCCGGCGCGAGCAGGGCAGTGCCGGCGGCGGCGGACGCGACGATTACCGGTATTTTTCGGACGACGTATTGCGCGATATCGCAAGGCTTGCAGTGCGTGAAGCGTTGATCAATCTCGACGCCAAGCCGGCACCCGCCGGTCAAATGACGGTGGTGTTGGGCGCGGGATGGCCGGGCATCTTGTTGCATGAGGCAGTTGGGCATAGTCTCGAAGGCGATTTCAATCGCAAGGGCAGCTCGGTTTTTTCAGGGCGAGTCGGTGAGCGCATTGCCGCAGCCGGTGTGACGGTGGTAGATGACGGCACGCTGGCCGCTCGACGTGGTTCGCTCAATATCGACGATGAGGGCAATACCACGCAGCGCAACGTGTTGATCGAGGACGGCATCCTCAAAGGCTATATGCAGGATTCGCTCAACGCGCGCCTGATGGGCGTGCCGGTTACCGGAAACGCGCGCCGCGAATCGTACGCGCACATCCCGATGCCGCGCATGACCAACACATTAATGCTGGGCGGCGACAAATCGCCCGCAGAGATTATCGCCAGTGTCAAAAACGGCCTGTACGCGGCTAATTTCGGCGGCGGGCAGGTGGATACCACTAGTGGAAAGTTCGTGTTCTCGGCGTCGGAAGCGTATTTGATCGAAGACGGAAAAATTACTTCGCCGGTGGTTGGTGCAACCTTGATCGGCAACGGCATTGAAGCGATGAAGCACGTCAAGATGATCGGCAATGACATGCAGCTTGACTCGGGTGTCGGCGTGTGCGGTAAAGAAGGGCAAAGCGTGCCGGTCGGCGTCGGCCAGCCGACGATTCGTATCGAAGGATTGACGGTGGGCGGGACGGGATAAATCAATTGGCGTTGCGAAGACCAGGTTGACATGCATCATTTGTGGCGCAATAAATGCACCTCGACTGTAAACTTTTTCACCAATCTGCGACCTAACTGAACACAACTTCAGGAATGAACATGAAACGCCGAACTTTCTTGCAAAATTTATTCGCCGTCGCGGGGGCGTCAACGGTTCCCGTTGCCGCATATTCCCAAGGCGCGCGCGGCGTGCCGCCGGAACAAATCAAGATTGCCCTCCAACAAGCGAGCCAACCCATGAGCAAGATTGAAAAACTCGAACTGCCGAACGCCGAGTGGAAAAAACGCCTTTCGCCCGCTGCGTACAACATATTGCGCGACGATGGCACCGAACGCGCATTCACCAGCCCCTTTAACGACGAAAAGCGCAAAGGCGTGTTCCACTGCGCCGGATGCGACCTTGCCGTGTACACATCCGAAATGAAATTCGACAGCGGCACCGGCTGGCCGAGTTTTTTCGCCACGCTTCCCGGCGTATTTGAGAAAAAGACCGATTTCAAATTGATCTATCCGCGCACCGAATACCATTGCGTGCGTTGCGGCGGGCATCATGGCCATGTGTTCAACGATGGCCCGCAACCGACTGGGCAGCGTTGGTGCAACAATGGTGCCGCGTTGTTGTTCAAGCCGGCAGCAACCTGAGTCGAGCTTCTCCGGTTGCCGGGGGCATGAAATCCCTGCTAATATCGCGCTGTGATGAATCGCGCTTTCTATTTCTGGTACTTCTATTTTTCGATGCCGATGGCGGAGAAAGGATAGTGCCCAGTCGTTAAGCGCACCACATCTGATAAAACCGCCGACCTGAACACCGGCGGTTTTTTTATGCCCGACAGGCTGCGAGGATTGCCGGCGCACACTTACGGGAAAATCATGAATCCTTCCAAATTGCAACTTGTCACTTCGGAGCTCGACATGGCCTACAACACCGACGATATTCGCATTCGCGACACCAAGGAATTGACGCCGCCTTCGCATTTGATGCGCGAATCTCCGTGCACGGAAAAAGCATCCTCGACGGTGTTCCGCGCGCGCGAGGAAATTCATCGCATCATGCATCGTGGCGATGATCGCTTGCTGGTGGTCGTTGGGCCTTGTTCCATTCACGACTACGATGCCGCCATTGAATTCGCCATGCGCTTACAGGCGCTGCGCGTGACACTGGAGCCGGATTTGACGATCGTGATGCGCGTGTATTTTGAAAAACCCCGCACCACGGTGGGCTGGAAGGGCTTCATCAATGACCCGGATCTGGACGAGAGTTACGACATCAACAAGGGACTGCGCCTGTCGAGGAAGCTATTGCTGGATATCAACGAGATGGGTCTTGCTGCCGCAACCGAATATCTCGATCTGATTTCTCCGCAATATTTTGCCGACCTCATTGCCTGGGGTGCGATCGGCGCGCGTACCACCGAGAGCCAATCGCATCGGCAACTGGCGTCGGGGCTTTCGTGTCCGGTGGGATTCAAGAATGGTACCGATGGCAACATCCGGATCGCGGTCGATGCCATCAAAGCCGCCGCCGCGCCGCATCACTTTTTGTCCGTCACCAAAGGCGGGCATTCGGCGATTTTCTCGACTGCCGGCAACGAGGATTGCCATATCATTCTGCGTGGCGGAAAGACGCCGAATTATGACGCGGCCAATGTCAATTCAGCCTGCGACGAATTGGCCAAATCCGGTCTCGCGCAACGCGTGATGATTGATTTTTCGCACGCGAACTCCAGCAAGAAATACGAAAAACAGATGGAAGTCGCGACCGATGTGG
>JANOKK010000321.1:0-3924 GCA_031419255.1 Betaproteobacteria bacterium | reverse complement strand
CTCAACTTGGGCCCCGGAACAGGTCCGGGGCGACAATCCGGGCCATCAAATCCGCCAACTCTTGCCGGCCCTGCGCTGCCGCTGTGCTAAATCAACTCTCGTTTATCAAGATGCACCATCCGCTTCGCCGCCTCAGCCGCGTGCGCATCGTGGGTGACCATGATGATGGTCTTGCCCATCTCGCTATTGAGTTGCTTAAGCATCGCCAGCACGTCGTTCGCGGATTGCTTGTCCAGGTCACCCGTCGGTTCATCGCACACGAGCACGGTCGGGTCGGTGACAATCGCGCGTGCGATCGCGACGCGTTGCTGCTGGCCGCCGGAGAGTTCATTCGGATAATGTTCCATCCGATCCGACAAGCCAACCAACCCCAATGTCATTTCAACGCGCTCACGCCGTTCGCGCTTCGACAAATTGGTGAGCAGCAACGGCAATTCGACATTCTCGAATGCGGTCAACACCGGCATCAAATTGTAGAACTGAAAAATGAAACCGATATTGGCGGCGCGCCAATCGGCAAGTTGCCCTTCTGATAGTAGCGTGATGTCCTCACCGTCGATTTTCAGCACGCCAGAATCGGGCTTGTCGATACCGGCGATGAGATTCAGCAAGGTCGATTTGCCTGAGCCGGATGGGCCCATCAACGCGATAAATTCGCCACGCCCGATATTGAGCGTGATGTTTTCCAGCACCGGCACTGTCTGCCCGCCGCGCGTGTAGCCCTTGCTGAGGTTGCTGATTTCCACCAGCACATCGGTAGTCTCAACCATACCGACTATTTCTTGATGACCGCGAGCGGCGCGCCATCTTTGATTTTTTCCGATGGTGCCAACACAATCTTGTCGCCGGGTTTGACGCCCGATACTTGTACGAGGTCACCGATCTTGTTGCCTACTGTCACCGCGACCATCTTCGCGAGATTATTGTCGAACAAGAACATCACGTCCTTGCCGTCGCGTTTAACCACCGCGATCGGTTGTGCGGCAATCACGGGCTTTCGCTCCTCCGCCTTCAATTCGCGCGAGAGAAACGAGACTTTCGCACTCATATCCGGCAACACGCGCGGATCTTTCTCCACGAATTCGACTTTCACCAATACCGTCGCCTTCGAGCGATCCACCGTCGGTACGATGCGGCTGACTTTGCCGAGCAAACGCAGATCCGGAAACGCATCGAGCTGGATTTCGACCGCTTGCGCGACGCTGATCTTGGAGAGCGAAATTTCGGAAACATCGGCTTCCACTTCCAGCGTGGACATGTCGGCCATGTTCACGACGGCACCTTTGGAGTCCGCCGCAGAGGAAAACGGCGTGATGATGTCGCCAACGTTGGCGTTCTTGGTCAACACCACACCATCGAATGGCGCGCGGATCAAGGTCTGCTCGACCGAGACATTGGTCGCACGCACGTTGGCTTCGGCAACACCGATGGCGCCTTTCAATGACGCCACCGCCGCGCGGGCTTTATCGAAACGCGCTTTCGCGGTATCGAGCGTTGCGGAGGAAATGAAATTCTTTTTCGCGAGATCTTCCGAGCGGTTCAGATTGGATTCGGCATCGCGCATTTCAGCGGCACCCTGCTCCAGGTTCGCAATCGCCGCACGTAAACTTGCCTGCGCCTGATCTTGCGTCGCCGAGACATCGCGGTTTTCGATGCGCGCAAGAATCTGCCCCGCTTTCACGATCGAGCCTTCCTGCACGCCGAGAAATTCCAATCGCCCAGTGGCCTTGGTCGATACCGCCGCCTTGCGCTGCGCGGAAACGCGGCCAGTGGCATTCAACACCGTGATCGCCTGTGAAGGGTATGCGCTCGCGACCACACCAGTTTCGACTTGCTGTGTGCCGCCGCCACTGCGCCATGCGATTGAAGCACCTCCGGCGATGACGATGAAAATGGCAATGACCACCCACTTGCGTCGGCCCGGCTTCTTTGCCGAAAACGATTTCTGATCGCGGGAAATGGTGAGTTTGGAGAGGTCTGCAGTGGCCACGTTTCGCGTCCGGTTTGTGAATAATGAAGAGGCGCAAATTATAGGCGATACGTTCGCGGACAGACGCAGGCGATGCGCGGAACGGCGTGATTTTCAGCTTGAATTGCCGTGGGCGGGCGTGAATGGATGAGGGGCTACTTCGCCGGCCTCCTACACACCGTTCGCCCTGAGCCTGTCGAAGGGCCGGATGAACCAACCCTTCGACAAGCTCAGGGCGAACGGATTGATATTGATGAGGTGTCGGGCTAGTCGGCGGTTCAATCAAACAGTTTGCGGACAACATGAAATGCCTTGCACTCCGTTCGCGCCAACTCCCCGACAATCGTGAAGTGATTACGCGATGCAACGATCTCCGCCACCGCGCAATTCGCGGGCCACGCGCGATGCAATTGCCGCGTTTGTTCGATGAATGCGGCACTCTCATCGCCACCCGCCGCAAGGTACAGTGGCGCGTCAATCTGGCTTACGAGTTGAATCGGCGATAGCGCACGCGCGGACGCCGTATCCAATCCGAGATCGTCGTTCATCGAGCAACGCAGCAATGGCGCAAGATCGAAGACGCCACTCAATGCGGCACCACCGACGATGCATTTCGCATCGATGCCGCGCGCATGCCAATCGGTCGCGAACAGCATCGACACCAGATGGCCGCCCGCTGAGTGGCCGGTTAAGGCAATGCGCTCAACCGGCATGTGATGCGCAGGGCCATTATCGATGAGCCACATGCATGCCGACTGGCAATCGTCAACAACGTCCGCAACCGCGACCGCCGGACACAATCGATAGTTGATCATCGCAACGGAAATTCCATTGGCCACAAACAGTGCCGCGACAAACGAAAAATCAGATTTATCGAGCGAGCGCCAGTAGCCGCCGTGAATGAACACCACCGTTCCGCGTGCGTTTTTTGCGGGAAACAAATCAAGTCTTTGCAATGCGTCATCGCCAAACGCAATATCGAGTTCTGCATCGGCGCACGCCCGAAACGCAGCGGAATCGGTGCGCCACTTCTCAAAGATGGCGGGGTGTTCCGGCACGAGCGCACGGTTGTTGTATTCGCGTTCGAGGGCGGGATCGAAGGTGGTCATAGGCAATGGTAGTCTGAATTGCCAAATTGTGGCCATAGTGAATCGCCCACTTGCCGCAGGCGCGCGCCAAGCGGCTATCATAGGCGTCGCAACCCGCCATGCGGCCTCAACAAAGAACTTCCATGACCAGCGTATTTGATCAGGACAGCCTGAAAGTCGTCGAACTGAAGCCATGCCCGTTTTGCGGCGACAGCGATGTCTCGTCGTACGTGCGCGGCGGCCTGACTGGCATTGTCGAATGCCCTTGCGGCGCGCAAATGTCCGCCGAGTTGCCGCATCTGGAACGCGATGGTGAAGGACGCGCCAGTTTGTCCGAACAACAGAAACTCATGCTGGAACGATTTCGCAAAAAACATCGGCTTGCCACGCAAGTGGAAGCGGTGAGTTTATGGGCGCGGTGTTTGGCGGTGGACGCCTGGAATTTGCGGGCGGGGAAATAGGTTTGCCTGCGGTGCCGAGTTGAGCGCCGCGCGCAGCGATTCTTGTCGCCGTTTATTTGTTCGTTCGGGTTCTGTCCGTCGATGTTTCGAGATAGGCATCAAATTTATTGCTATCCCGCGAAAGCAATAGCATCAGCTTGGGATGAATGAATAATTTCTCTTTGCCGACGGGAACGACCTTGAGTACGCCAATAGTCGCCAACTCTTTTAGATAGCTTGACGCGGCCTGACGTTTGACGATGCCATTTTCTTCCAGATACCGAATGCGGCTATACGGCGATACGAAAATCAAATCCACCAGTTCGTGCGAGTAAATTTTCGGCGCGTGCTGCTTCACGTGTTCGATCGTGTGAAGTTGGAGCGCGCGAATCGCGGCGATTTTTTCGGTTGTCCATCTGGCTGTTTC
>JANOKK010000320.1:0-1790 GCA_031419255.1 Betaproteobacteria bacterium | reverse complement strand
ACACTTTGCTACAGATATTGTCGGTGTCCATTTTTGAAAAGACCCAGCTAACATGCGCCTTCCAGCCCGATGCGAACAGAACGATTGCAACGCCCGCCAGTAACCAGTTGATGTTGTTCGATATTTAACCGGACACTAGTGGATCAAAATAGAAAGGGAATTCCCACGTGAACTGAGAGTAGTCAGCTTCATTTACTATTTGACTTGAGAGCACGTGTACGCGGAATGCATATTCACAATTTCGCCAAAGGAGCGGAACTACAACCCCGCATGCATCTCCCAGAATTTCGCCGGCGTGATGATCGAAAACTCCCCAGCCAACGCGAGCAAGTCTTTGTCGCCGGTAATGAGATAGTCCACGCCTGATGTCTTTTGTGCGGCAAGAAAGGTGCCCAGCACCGGCTGATCATTGGCGTCGCGCAAGTCAGGAACGATGCTGGCCAGCGGCGCGACAATTTCCGCTTGGATTGAGAGTACATCCACCAAGTCCTCAATTTCGGCGGAAGTCAAACCGTGCCGCACGGAAAGTCTCGGCAACACTCGGCGTAGCTCATCCAAAATGAATTCAGATAATACGACGCTGACGGAACCGTGCCGCCACGCCGCCATGATTTTGCCCGGCACGCTTGCGGGATACGCGATGCCGGAGAGCAGCACGTTGGTGTCCAGCACAACCCGAAGGGTGGCCACGCCGAATCAGCGCTTCTTTGGCGTCTTGCGTGCCTTCGCGCGTTCCAGTTTGACGGCTTTGTCAATCTCGGCGATTCCTTCTGCCTCGGGCACGGCCGCGAAGCCCGCCTCAATGCGTTGGCATAGCGCGTCGAATCGATCCTGCATGCGTCGAATACGCTCGAACAATCGGGCATCGACCAGCGCCGCGACGGGTTTTCCATCCTTGTTGATGACGACGCTATCGTGCCGATACTGAACTTGATTGAGCATCTCGCCAAGATTCTGCCGGAAGTTGACTGCACTGGTTTCGGTGATCATGGAGCCTCCATTGATATGACCATAATGATCAGTATGATCGAGTGTATCGGCACTGTCAACGGACGGAAATAAATGATGTATCGGTGAGCGAAATTGAGTGGGTAGCAATGTAGGTCACCTCGCCAATTGCATCCCGAGTCTTCTCCGCAAACTCCACGTCGCCATCGGAGGCGACGCAAACCACGGTCGAGCAACGCGTGCCGTACCTTTCACCCACAATCATCGCCGGAGACAACAGCCGTTCCCATTCCAGTCCGACGCCGGTATCGGGCAGGTCATCATCGGGTGCGGTGGTCGTATCCGACAATAGTTCGTAGATCGCCATTTGGCGGGTCTCCAAGGGCATTTTGCCTTGTAGCGCCGCACCCAGAGCGGACTTTGCCTTTTCTACTTTGGGCCACGGCTCGTTCAGTGTGTGATTGGACAGCGCATGCACGCCGGGTGGGACTTTGATAATTTCGCCGATGCGGCTGCTGAAGTAGTGCAGTGAATTTCCGTCGCCGGCGAGCAGATTGAAGCCTTGGAATTCTCCAGCACGTTCGCGTAATGCGAGCAGGTATTCGCGCGCGCTCATGTCGCCGATCAGAAAATCACTCACCAATTGCCCGCGCGAAGGTGCGTCGATTTTGCGATTCGAGGGGTCGCGAAAATTGGTGAGTGCGGCGAAGCGGCCACTGCGCGTGATACCGAGCCATGTGCCGCCAGCTTTCAAATCGCGGCCTGCCAATACGTCAGGATAGTCGCTCCACCATGCCGCCGGTGCGGCGGGGCGGTCGTGCCATTCGTCGCGGTTGGCGGCG
>JANOKK010000319.1:0-2380 GCA_031419255.1 Betaproteobacteria bacterium | reverse complement strand
TCGGCTTCGAAGCGTCAGCAGGCCGCCTCGCCTGCTATATCCCGCCCTGCGAATCGGCGGTATGGCAAAAGCGTTGGGGCTTCATGGAATCCGTCGGTGATCACTGGTGGGGTGTCGGCGGTGGCGTATATATGCTGGAAGCCATCAAACGCGTGCAGGGCATGCGCCTGATTGCGCCGGCCTGGAGCGACAAGGCCGTGCGCGAGCGCAAGTTTGCCTCGGTCGCGAAGCGGCAAGGCCAAACTGTCGCAGATGCATCGCAGACAACATCGACGGCGCATTTGCGGCTTGTGAAGTGAGCACGGTGACGATCTATACCGACGGTGCCTGCAAGGGCAACCCTGGTGTCGGCGGCTGGGGCGCGCTGTTGCAATTCAGTGCCAATGGCGGTGTCACCGAAAAGGAAATCTTCGGCGGCGAAGCGGCCACCACCAACAACCGCATGGAAATGACTGCCGTGATCGAAGCGCTGCGCGCATTGAATCGCACCTGCGATGCGGTGGTTTATACCGATTCGTCATACGTGCAAAAAGGCATCAGCGAATGGATTCACGGCTGGAAGCGCAACGGCTGGAAAACCGCCGACAAAAAGCCGGTGAAGAACGCGGATTTGTGGGTGCAGCTCGATGATCTCGCCAAGCAACATCACGTCGATTGGCGCTGGGTAAAGGGCCATGCCGGTCACCCCGAAAACGAACGCGCTGATCAGCTCGCGAATCGCGGCGTGGATTTGATACTCTCCAAAAAAATGAACATCACATGACACGTCTCGTCATTCTCGATACCGAAACCACCGGCCTAGATCCCGCACAAGGGCACCGTATCATCGAAATCGCGTGCGTTGAAATGATCAACCGGCGCTTAACGAAAAACAATTTTCACAAGCGCGTCCATCCCGATCGCGAAATCGATGTCGGTGCCACGCAGGTCCACGGCATCACGCTGGAAGACCTCGAAGACGAGGCGAAATTCGCCGACATCGTCGATGAATTTCTCGCCTACGCGGCGGGTGCCGAGTTGGTGATTCACAATGCGCCGTTTGACGTTGGCTTCCTGAACGCCGAATTGGCGCGCCTCAAGAAGCCGCGGATCACCGAAATCTGCACCGTAACGGATACCCTCGCAATGGCGCGCGACCTGCACCCGGGCAAGAAAAATTCGCTCGATGCCTTGTGCGACCGATATGAAGTCGATCGCAGCGCTCGCACCATGCATGGCGCGCTGATGGACGCTGAATTGTTGTCGGATGTCTACCTTGCCATGACGCGCGGGCAGGATAGTCTCGCGATCGGGATCGATGCGTCGTCGAGTCGCACCGCTGGCGGAGGCGAGCGCGCCGGTGCGAATGGCGCGCTGGCATTCGAGCGACCGCCCAGGCTGAAAGTGGTGCGCGCGAATGAAGACGAGCGCCGATTGCATGCGACACAGATCGAGCAAATCAATCTTGCAAGTGGTGGTAAGGCGGTTTGGTCAGGGCTGGATGCCGATTAAGCCGCATCTGCCGTTCGGCAATTGCTGAACTTGGATGCCGAGCAAGGGGAATGGGTGCGTTGAGCGCAACAGTAATCACTATCTCCCCGGCGCAGGCCGGGGTTCAAGTTTTTTGCAATAGGCCGCGCAAATCAAATTGGGCCACACCACTGCATTGGCGTGGCGTTCAACGGGCACGGCGCATGCGCCGCGATTTCCCCGCTTCACCCCCGGCCTGCGTCGGGGAGACAGCGAAAGTAAGTGCCATTCGGGCCTCTGCCCTCGTGATTCCAGCTTTTCACTGAGCCGAATCCCGGCTTTCTGATCGGCCCGCAGCAAACCACACATGTTATAATTCGGCGGATTTTCCATAGTGCGCCAGCAGCATTTTTGGTGCGCGTTCGCAACGAATCTCATTGCTCGATGCCCCTCCAAAACATGAATAAAACTATTCTCTCGCTGGCCGCCTCGATTGGCCTTGGCGCATTTTCCATGACTGCATCCGCGCAGGCACCAGCCGCTGCAAAGGGTGACGCCGCCGCAGGCAAAAGCAAGGCGGTTGCCGTCTGCTCTGGTTGCCACGGCGTGCCCGGCGTGCGCACCGCCTATCCGTCGGTCTACAGTGTGCCCCGTCTGGGTGGACAGAACGCGGATTACATCGTCTCGGCCCTGCGTGCATACCGCGCCGGCGATCGCTACAACGAGACCATGAAGGGTTTGGCAAGCGCACTAACGGAAAAAGACATTGTCGATATCGCCGCCTATTACGGCCAAAAATAATTCGCTTGAATCGAGCCGAAAAAAATGAAAAACCTGAAACTCATACTCGCCATCGCATTGTCCATGCCACTTACCGCCATCGCCGGCGGCAACGCCGAAGCCGGTGCCAAAAAAGCGGAAACCTGCAAAG
>JANOKK010000318.1:0-2827 GCA_031419255.1 Betaproteobacteria bacterium | reverse complement strand
CCGCGCATCCCGGCGGGTTGGATGATTTTGCGTGGCCGGTGACGCGCGACGATGCGCTTCGCTCGCTTCAACAGTTTATCGGTGAGCGCCTGACGCGTTTTGGTGAATATCAAGATGCAATGTGGACCAACCAACCGTTTCTGTTTCACGCCCACGTCTCGGCGGCATTGAATGTAAAGCTCATCCATCCGCGCGAGGTGATCGCCGCCGCAACCGCCGCATTTGAGGACGGTCGAGCGCCGATTGAAGCGGTCGAAGGATTTGTGCGGCAGGTGCTCGGCTGGCGGGAATTCATTCGCGGCGTGTACTGGCTCGATATGCCGGCGATGCGTGCCGCCAATCACTTTCAACACCAGCGCAGGCTGCCCGCATGGTACTGGAGCGGCGAAACACAAATGAATTGCATGAAAGACACCGTCGGCCAAACGTTGCGGCATGGTTACGCGCATCACATTCAGCGGCTGATGGTGACCGGTAACTTTGCGTTGATGGCGGAAATTTCGCCGAGTGACATTGAGGACTGGTATCTCGCGGTTTATGTTGATGCGGTCGAGTGGGTTGAACTGCCCAATGTGGCCGGCATGGCGATTTATTCGAACGGCGGCCGATTTACGTCAAAGCCATACATCGCCAGCGGGCAATATATTAAACGCATGTCAAATTATTGCGCCGGATGCCGGTACAAGCCGGCAGTCAAGACTGGAGCGGCGGCATGTCCGGTGACCACACTCTATTGGAACTTTCTCGACAAACATCAGGACATGCTGGCGCAAAATCCGCGCACCTCACTGATGACAAAAAATATCGGCAAGTTGTCGCCCGACGAGCGTGCCGCCATTCGCGAACACGCCGGAATAATTCTGAACAAACTGGATACCCTGTGAATATTTTGATTACCGGCGCGAGTGGCGCCATAGGCGCCGCCCTTGCAAGCATCCTCCATCAACGTGGCGAGTCGCTGCTACTGTGTGGCCGCGATGCCGACAAGCTCGCGGCGTTGAATGCAACGCTTGGCGACGCACATCGCATGCTGGCAGTGGATCTCACCACGGCAGAGGGTGCCGCCGCATTGCAAACCAGCGCGGCTGAGACGGGGGTGTTCGACGGGCTCGCGCATTGTGTGGGCTCAACCGTCGTGCGGCCCCTGCATTTGACCTCTGAAAAAGACTGGCACGAACAAATGGCCACCAACGCGACCTCGGCTTTCCACGTCTTGAAATGGTTTGTGATTCAGGCAACCAAGGCCCACCAGCCGGCCGCTGCAGTGATGACAAGCTCGGTGGTGGCTGAAGCCGGATTTGCCAATCATGAAGCGATTGCCGCGGCCAAATGTGCCGTGACCGGGCTGGCATTGAGTGCCGCAGCGTCCTACGCCGATAAAGGTGTGCGGGTAAATGTGGTCGCACCCGGCCTGACGCGTTCGACACTGACGCAACGTTTTATCGCCACGCCAGAGGCCGAAGCACGATCAGCGGCATTGATACCGACCAATCGTATTGCTGAACCAGACGATGTGGCACATGCCTTTGCGTATTTGCTGTCGCCACAGGCGAGGCATGTCACGGGTCAGGTCATTCGTGTTGATGGCGGGCAGGGTGTGCTGCGACCGCTGCCACGCGTCACAAAAACCTAACGTTGCGATGCGATGTTGATGTGAAAAAGTCGCCTATTGGCGGGCGCGTTCAGGCAAAAACCGTAGGAAACGCCCGTCAATACGGGGGTTTTAAATTAAAGGAACCGTGGGCGATATATTGTCGAGGCGAAAAATCGACCTTGGTCACTTTTCGGTTTTCTGATTGACTTTTCTGCTCGGGATTGATGGAAACCTGAACGGTTTGCGCCATATGAGACGGAGTCGTCACCCCAATGAAGACCGCCTGCCAACTCGGCTTTTTTCGCATACCCGGCGCATAATCCCGAGAAATCCAAACGTACCCACGGTGCGTACAATAGGAAATCGGTTTTTTCATTGGACAAAAAGGGCTTCAATGGGCATCAGGACAAAATTCAATCTGGCGCTGTTGCTTGTGTTCGCCGCCGGCCTCGGTGTCACCGGTTATATTTCCTACACGCTGCTGCAAAAAAATGCGCAGGACGAAGTGCTGCGCAATGCGGGCGTGATGATGGAGGCGGCGTCGTCGATGCGCTACTACACGCAAAAGCACGTCAGCCCGAAGCTTGACTACCAGCCCGACATATTCATTCCCGAAAGTGTGCCTGCGTTCGCGGCGACGGAGATGATGAATCAGTTGCGTAAAAAGTACGACAACTACCTTTACAAAGAGGCGGTGTTGAACCCCACCAATCCGCGCGATCGCGCCGTGGATTGGGAGACCGATGTGGTGAACGAATTTCGCAACAGCGCAGATAAAAAGGAAATCACCGGCATGCGAATGGCGGCCTCTGGGCCGGCACTTTATCTCGCGCGACCATTGAAGATCGTCGATCCGGGTTGCCTGGTTTGCCACAGCACGCCGGACAAGGCGCCCGCCGCGATGTTGACGCAATACGGCCCCAACAATGGTTTTGGCTGGAAACTGAATGAGATCATCGGCGCGCAGATAGTGTCGGTGCCGATGTCGTTGCCGATTGCGAACGCCGACCGCACGTTTGTCACGTTCATGGCGTCACTATCGGGTGTGTTTGTCGTGTTGTTCCTGATGCTGAACGTGATGCTGTCGTATTTGATCGTGCGGCCGATCACGCAATTGTCCGAAGCGGCCAATGAAATCAGCACCGGCAATATGGATATTCCGGAGTTCGCCGACAAGGGCAATGATGAAATGGCGCTGCTCTCGAAATCGTTCAACCGCATGCGCCGCAGCCT
>JANOKK010000317.1:0-1074 GCA_031419255.1 Betaproteobacteria bacterium | reverse complement strand
CATTCTTCCGGCACCACCATCCCAAGCAAGCCGAGTTCGCCCATTTGCGCGACCACGGCATCGGGAATCCACTTGTCCTTTTCCCATTGTGCGGCGTTGGGGGCGAGTTGTTCGCGTGCAAAATCGCGCGCCATGTCGCGGATCATGCGCTGTTCGTCGGTCAGGAAATCGTGGCTTGCTTTCATATGCATTCGTTCGCGGCGGCCTACTTCGCTTCGTCCAGTTTTTTGATTTCGTCCGTGGTTTTTTTTGCCGCGTCTTCTGCGGCGGCGGCAGTCGCTTTGGCCTTGTCGAGCGATTTGAATTGCTCGCCGTAGACGGGACTTTCGCGCACCGCTTTGGTGGCGGCATCCTTCTCAGTCTTCTGCTGATCCGCCGTTTTCGCCGGCTCGGCCGATTTTCCGCATCCGCCCAATCCCGCGAACACGCACGCGACCGCGAGCAATCGTAAATTCACCATGTGAGTTCCTTCCCTGTGTAATCGAAATAGCGACCATTGCTCTCGGGCGTCACCCCCGCGATCACTTTGCGCATGCCATTGATGCTGACGGACGGTTCGATATCCGCGTCGCTGCCGCCCATATCGGTCTTTACCCAACCGGGATGCAGGCTGATGCAGGTCACGCCCTGCGGCCCCCATTCCATCGCGGCGGTGTGGACGACCATGTTCAACGCGGCCTTGCTCGCGCGATAGGTCACGTGCGTCGCACTCGCTTGCAGGCTAATCGAACCCATGCGGCTGGAAACGAAGGCGAAGGTGCCTTTGGTTTTCACCAACGCGGGTGCCACCACGGGTATTGCGCGCAGCGCGCCGAGCACGTTGGTGCGCATGACGGCATCGAATTCGCTTTCCTCGCACGGCACCGCGCCATTGTTCTTCGGGCCGAGCACGCCCGCGTTGAAGATGCAGACGTCGATGCTGGCACCGTTCAAGGCCTTCGCCAAATTGACGAATCCGCTTTCATCGTTGACATCCAATCTGAGCGCGGTGGCACCGACGCTCGCGAGCAACGCGTCTTGCTCCGGTGATCGGCACGTGCCGAGGGTGAGCCAGCCGTCAGCACGATATTGCGG
>JANOKK010000316.1:0-2701 GCA_031419255.1 Betaproteobacteria bacterium | reverse complement strand
TTCGATTTTAGTGGGCCGTGCAAGATTCGAACTTGCGACCTATGGAATGAGAGTCCGAATGCCAAGCGTTGCTAGGCGCAAAATGACTTAAACCTTTGCCGACATTGCAACCTCGGCACTCGCTTTTCTCAGAAGAATGCGCAAAAACGTGATCAACTTGCGTTACTTTGCTTGTGAAGTGAGACTCTTCTTTTCAAACGCAATGGAACTGCCACCGCAAACGCGCAAACTCAATTTGGCAACAATTTCACCGGATCCACCGGCTTCCCTTGCCGGCGTATCTCAAAATGCAGTTTCACCGAATCGGCATCGCTCGATCCCATCTCGGCGATCTTCTGGCCTCTTTTTACGGTCTCGCCTTCCATCACGAGAATTTTTTCATTATGCGCGTACGCGGAGAGCCAGGTGTTGTTGTGTTTGATGATGACGAAGTGGCCATAGCCGCGCAGGCCGGAGCCGCTGTAGACGACTTTGCCGGCGGCCGAGGCGAGTACGGGGGTGTTTTTCGCGCCGCCGATGTCGATGCCTTTGTTGGCCTCGGTGAAGTTGGCGACGATCTTGCCTTTTGGTGCTGGCTGGATCGGCCAGGCCCAATCGACGTCGTCGTTGCCGGTGAGCGCTACCGTTGACGCAACCGATGGAGGTGCAATTGCAGGGGCCGTTGGGGCCGCCACCAAAGGTGCCGTGGCCACAAGGGTTCCCGCGCTTGCCGCCGCTTCCGCGCTCAGCTTTGCATAGGCGGCATCGCTGTACGGCACCTTGCCGGCCTTCGGCTCGGTTTTGAGCTTGTCGGTATTGCCGGGGCTGGTCGCGGTGACGGGCGGCGGCGTGAGCACAAAAGGAGTTGCCACCGGCAAACCCGGCTGCGGCTGCGCTTGCGGCGATCCTGCGACAATTTGTGGCGCGCCGGGTGCGGTCAAGCGCAGCGATTCGCCCAACTTAATCACATTCGGGTTTTCGATATTGTTCCAGGCCGCGAGCTCCCGATAGTCAAGACCATTTTGCAAGGCGATGCTGATCAGCGTGTCGCCCTTTTGGATGACGTGGATTTTTTCGCTGTCGAGCGGTTTCGCGATGACTGGGACGGCGGGCATAGATGGCGCGGCGACAGTAGCCGCAGGTTTTGTCGGCGGCGCGGGCCGCGCATCGCTGACCGGCGCGGGGCGATTCGCGGCGCAGCCGGCAAACAGAGCGACAAACATCGCCGTCACCGCGTATCGGGAAATACATTCAACGCTGCTCATGTTGTCCTTTTTCAAACGATCCCCGGCACCAATGGAACAAATCTCACGTCATGGACAGTTTTCTCAATGAATCCTTCCGCTGTCCGATCGATCACATGCAGCTTTTGCGTTTCGCCATCTTTGCCCACCGGCAACACCATGCGCCCACCCACCGCCAATTGCTGCTTCAATTCATCCGGAACGTAAGTCGCGGCGGCAGTCATGATGATGCCATCGTAGGGCCCGCCTTCCGGATAGCCGAAGTGCCCGTCGGCATGTTTGAAAATAATATTGAAGTAACGCAAATCGCGCAGCGTGCGCCGCGCCTTGTCCATTAACGGCGCAATGCGCTCGACGGTGTACACCTCTTTAACGAGTTTGCCGAGCACCGCCGTCTGATAACCACAGCCGGTGCCAATCTCCAGCACCTTCTTCGGAATGCCGTTCTCCAGCAAAAGTTCCGTCATGATCGCGACGATTTCCGGTGTGGAAATGGTTTGACCGTGGCCGATCGGCAGCGCTTTGTCGGCCTCGTAGGCGCGCTCCTGCAAGGCTTCTTCGACGAACACATGGCGCGGCACTTCTGCCATCGCATTCAACACGCGTTCGTTTTTCACGCCGCCCTTGCGCAGCGCTTCGATCATGCGCGTGCGGGTGCGATCCGAGGTCATGCCGGAACCTTGAAACCGACCCGTGTTGCTCGAGACCGGGCCGTTCATTGCGACGGGCCGTTCATTGCGCCGGGCCGCTCACGCGTTGACCCACTCCGCGGCGTACTTCATCTGTTGATAGTTCGTGAGATCCATTTGCAGCGGCGTGATCGAGACACGATTGTTTTCGGTCGCGTGAAAATCGGTGCCGGGCCCGGCATCGGCCACCGCACCCGCAGCACCGATCCAATACACGATATCGCCGCGCGGATTGGTGGCCTTGACGACCGGCTCCGCTTTGTGACGTTTGCCGAGCCGGGTGATTTCAAATCCGCGCAATTGATCGTAAGGCACATCCGGCACATTCACGTTCAGCAACACAGGGGGCTTCAATGCGACGCGGTGATGGCGCTGAATCAATTCGGCCGCGATGCGCGCAGCGGTTTCGTAATGCTTGGCTTCATGCCCCGCCATTGAAATCGCAATCGACGGCACACCGAGCAAGAATCCTTCCGTGGCGGCGGCAACGGTGCCGGAATAAATTGTGTCATCGCCCATGTTGGCACCCGAATTGATGCCCGAAACCACCATGTCCGGCATGAAATCGAGCATGCCGGTCACGGCCATATGCACGCAATCGGTCGGTGTGCCGTTGACGAAATAGAAACCGTTTGGTGCGCGTCGCATGCTGAGCGGGCGGTCGAGCGTAAGCGAGTTTGACGCGCCGCTTTTATCGCGTTCCGGTGCGACGACCGTGAGTTCAGCAAAGGGGGAAAGTGCCTGATGCAGCGCGACGAGACCTGGGGCAAAATAGCCGTCGTCGTTCGA
>JANOKK010000315.1:0-3132 GCA_031419255.1 Betaproteobacteria bacterium | reverse complement strand
GATTGACGGATTCAAAAGTACGGCGCGACAACCGAGTTTTTCGGCGAGTACGATTGCGTAAAACCCGCCCAGCGAGGAACCGACAATCGTCAAATTTCCCGGTGCGATGCCGAGGCAAGCCCACTGTAATTGCGAGATCGCTTGTGTCGGGCGAAAATTCAAATCAGGCGCGAGGTAGCGAATCTCGGGATGCCGCGCGCGCAAATATTCGCCGAGCTGCATCGCCTTGCGTGATTTTGCGGAACTGCGAAATCCATGCGCATAGACGATGGTTTGCATCAGCCGCCGCCGCGCAGATGCATCAGTGATGCGTGAAAATGTAGAGCACCGTCACCACACCGACCACGCCGATTACTTTCAGCCATAGCGGGAAATGCGTGTCGGGTAGGCCGAGACCAGCCGGTGCGGTGTGCATTGATGCGAAGACCGCTGCGACCGCAGGCGCTTTTCCGCCGCCCAATTTCTCCGCAAACTTGCCGAAAAAATCCGCTGCCATTTTTCGCGCGGCCGCATCGATCAAGCGTGAACCCACTTGCGCGAGTTTGCCGCCGACCTGCGCGTTTGCGGTGTAGTCGAGCGTGGTGCCACCCGCCGCCGCGTCAGTCAATGAAACGCGCGCGGTGCCGCGACCGAATCCCGCCGGCCCGCCCTGACCATCAAAGTTCAGCGTGTAGCCGTTCGGCGCGTCGACGTCCAAAAGTGTCACTTTGGCCTTGAAGCGCGCCTTCACCGGGCCGACGCTGGCGGTTACGGCGCAGGCGAATTCATTGTCGCCGATGCGATCAAAACTCTCGCAACCCGCAATGCAGCCTTTTAATATGGCCGGATCGTTGAGCGCGTTCCAGACGGTTTGCCGGTCGACGGGCAAGGAGTAGCGGTCGGTTAATTCCATGATCCACCTGCGGAGGTTTTTGCGGTTGAAAGAATCCTGCCCAATGCCGTGAGGCTATCGATATTGTGCACCGGAAGGAAGCGATCCACATGCGGCAGCATCGCACGCACACCGGCCGGCCTGGCCTCGAACTCGGCATAGCGCAACAGTGGATTCAACCAGATCAATTCGCGGGTGGATCTTTTCAGGCGTGCCATCTCGACCGTAAGCAGGCTGTCATCGTCGCGATCAAGGCCATCGGTAATCAGCAACACGGTCGCGCGTTGCGCGAGCACGCGGCGCGACCATTCAAAATTGAACGTTTTCAAACACGGCCCGATGCGCGTGCCGCCGCCCCAGTCATTGACACGATCTTCCACGCGCAACACAGCTTGATCGATGTCGCGATGGGTAATTTCACGCGTGATGCGGGTGAGGCGTGTGCCAAAGAGAAATGTTTCGACGCGGCGATTGCCGGATGAAATCCCATGCAGAAAGTACAACAGCATGCGCGTGTAGCGTTCCATCGAACCGGATACATCAGCCAACACCACCAATGGCGACGGAATTTCCTTCGCACGCTTCATCACCATCGGCCAGACATCGCCGCCCGCGCGAATCGAGGCGCGCAGACAGGCGTTGAGGTCAAGTACGTCGCCTCGAGCCGACGCTGCGAATCGACGCGTGTCAATTTGTGTCATTGGCAATCGCAAGCGCGCAATCACGCGTTTCGCCTCAGCCCATTCGTCCACACTCATCGTCTCGAAGTCGGCACGGCGCAAGCGCTCTTCGGGCGAAAAAGTCAGCGCCGCATCGAACTGGATCTCTTGTGTGCCGGAAGGCTTCGCGGGCTTGTTGGCCGCATGCGGAAAAAATGCCGCCGCGAGACGGCGATTGGCCATCGGCGATTTTTGCTGGCCGGCGCGGCTCTCGACTTGCGGCAACAGCATCGCCCGCAACTTTGATTCGAGATCGGGGTCGCGCCAAAAAATGCGGAACGCTTCATCGAAGATCGGACGATCCTCGCGTGATCGGGTGAAGGTCGCCACGAGCGCTGCATGCACGTCTTCGCGATGATCCAGGCCCGAAAACGTCAACGCATTGAGCCCGTCGCGAACGCGATTCGGCCCCACCGGCAGTCCCGACGCACGCAGAATGCGGGCGAAGTGCATAACGTTTTCGGCGAGATGGGTTGGTGAGTTCAAAGTGATTTGCAACCCGCTCAGGTTTGCTCCTTCCCCCTTTCAGGGGGAGGGAGCAAATACGGCAGGATCAGACGCCCGCACCTTTTCAATGTCCTCCCGATACTTGAGCAAAGCGCCAAGCGTCGCATCCACCGTCGCTGGGTCGAGCGTCATCGCATCCAGCGCCGTCAATGCGCGCGACCAATCAAGTGTTTCCGCGATGCCGGGTGCCTTGAACAAATCCATGCGGCGCAAGCGCTGCACGAAGTCGACCACTTCGCGCGACAATATCTCCGCCACTTCCGGCGCGCGTGCGCTGATGATTTTCCATTCGCGATCCGCGTCCGGGTAATCGACCCAGTGATACAGGCAGCGCCGTTTCAAGGCGTCGTGAATTTCGCGCGTGCGATTGGAGGTGAGAATGACGATGGGGCGCGCGTTGTCGGGCGCACGCACCGTGCCGAGCTCGGGAATCGTGATCTGAAAGTCCGACAGCACTTCCAGCAGAAATGCTTCAAACGGCTCATCCGCGCGATCAAGTTCATCGATCAGCAATACCGGCGGCGTGCCAGCGATCGCCAGATCCAGCGCCTGCAACAGCGCGCGGGCGGTGAGGAATTCGCGGCTGTAAATGTTGCGCTCGACCGCGTCTGTGTTGCCGCGCGCTTCGGCCAAACGGATTGCCATCATTTGTTTCGCGGCGTTCCATTCATAGGCGGCACTGGCGAGATCGAGGCCTTCGTAGCATTGCAGGCGAATCAGCGGGCGTTGCAATACTTGCGCCAACACCTTTGCGACTTCGGTTTTGCCGACGCCCGCTTCACCTTCGAGAAATAACGGACGACCCATGCGCAGCGCCAGAAAAATCACTGTCGCCAATTCGCGGTTGGTGATGTAATTTGCGCGCTCAAGGGCGGCGGCAATTGAATCGATCGAGTTGACCAAATTATTCAAATTATCCAATCTGACGCGGCACATCATACCTGTCGCCCCGGCGAAGGCCGGGGGCCAATTTTCGTTATTGCACCTTGGGCCAAGCCGCTGCATAGTCTTGGCGTTCATCGGGCACGGCGCATG
>JANOKK010000314.1:0-2428 GCA_031419255.1 Betaproteobacteria bacterium | reverse complement strand
GATTCGTACTTAAGCTTTGACAATCCATTCGCCACGGCCCAACCCGCATGCGCCGGTTCGAACGGTTTCCAGAATGAGCGAGCGATCAATGGATTCCAGAAACGCATCGAGCTTGTCGCCGGTACCGGTCAATTCGATCACGTAGGTTTTTTCGGTCAAGTCAATCACGCGCGCGCGAAAAATATCCACCGTGCGTTTCAATTCATCCCGGTCCTTGCCGACAGCGCGCGTTTTCACCAGCATCAATTCGCGCTCGACATGTTTGCCTTCGTTCAAGTCGACAATTTTCACCACATCGACCAGTTTGTTGACCTGCTTGGTGATTTGTTCAATCACTTCGTCGGAGCCGGAGGTGACTATCGTCATGCGGGATAAGGTCGCGTCCTCAGTCGGCGCCACCGTCAACGATTCAATGTTGTAGCCGCGCGCCGAGAACAGGCCGGCCACGCGGGATAGCGCGCCCGCTTCGTTTTCAACCAGTATGGAGAGGATATGTCGCATTGATTACAGATCCTCGGCCAAAATCATTTCGGAAATACCTTTGCCGCCAGGCACCATCGGAAACACGTTTTCTTTTTGATCCGTGATGAAATCCATGAATACCAATCGATCCTTCATTGCGAATGCATCTTTCAAGGCACCTTCGACATCGCCCGGCTTCTCGATCTTCATGCCGACGTGGCCATAGGCTTCGGCAAGCTTCACGAAATCCGGCAGCGCGTCCATGTACGATTCTGAATGGCGGTCGCCGTGTAAAAATTGTTGCCATTGGCGCACCATGCCGAGGTAGCGGTTGTTGAGCAAAATGACTTTGATCGGCAGGTGATATTGCTTGCAGGTGGAGAGTTCCTGAATGCACATCTGGATCGATCCTTCACCGGTGATGCACGCCACCTCTGCATCGGGATGCGCGAATTTCACGCCCATCGCATAGGGCAGCCCCACGCCCATCGTGCCGAGGCCACCTGAATTGATCCAGCGGCGCGGTTTGTCGAACGGGTAATACTGCGCGGCCCACATCTGGTGTTGGCCCACGTCGGAGGTCACGAACGCGTCGCCTTTGGTGACTTCCCAAAGTTTCTGCACCACGTATTGCGGCTTGATGATATCGCCGCCAGTTTTGTATTTCAAACAATCCTTGGCGCGCCAGGCGTCAATTTCTTTCCACCAGTCTTTGATGGCGGCGGCATCGGGTTTTTGCTCGGCCGCTTTGAGCTGCGCGATCAATTCGATTAGCACATCTTTGATATTTCCGACGATCGGCACATCGACTTTGACGCGTTTGGAAATCGACGAGGGATCGATATCGATGTGAATGATCTTGCGATTCGGATTGCCGGCCGCGAAGTGCGCGGGATTGCCGATCACGCGGTCATCGAACCGCGCACCGACGGCGATCAGCACATCCGAGGTTTGCATCGCCATGTTGGCTTCCACCGTGCCATGCATACCCAGCATTCCGACAAAGTGTCGATCCGACGCCGGGAACGCCCCCAAACCCATCAGCGTATTGGTGCAGGGATAACCCAGCATGCGCACCAGTTCGGTCACTTGGACCGAGGCATCGCCAAGGATCGCACCGCCGCCGACATAAATCATCGGGCGCTTGGCCGCCAGCAACAATTGCATGGCCTTTTTGATCTGCCCGGAATGGCCCTTGGTAACGGGCCTGTAGGAACGCATTTCAACTGACTGCGGATAGATAAATGGCGTCTTCGCCATTGACACATCTTTCGGGATATCAACGACGACCGGGCCCGGCCGACCGGTGGTGGCGATATAAAACGCTTTCTTCAATGTCTCGGCAAGATCGGCGACATCGCGCACCAGAAAGTTATGTTTTACGCACGGACGCGTAATGCCGACCGTATCGCATTCCTGAAATGCGTCCTGGCCGATCGCGTGAGTGGGTACTTGCCCCGTAATAATCACCATCGGGATCGAATCCATGTACGCCGTGGCAATACCGGTAACGGCATTGGTCACACCTGGGCCAGACGTCACCAACGCTACGCCGGGCCTGCCGGTGGAACGAGAATATGCGTCGGCCGCATGAACCGCCGCCTGCTCGTGGCGCACCAGAATGTGCGAGAACGATTCCTGCTTGTAAATTTCGTCGTAAATGACCAACACCGCGCCACCGGGATAGCCGAAAACATATTCGACGCCTTCAGCTTTGAGTGCGCGGCAGAGAATTTCGGCACCACTCAATATTTCGGTGGCGACAGCGGTGGCGGGGCTATGCGGTGCGTCAGGCAGTTTCATCATGGGGAACAGTGAGTAGGGTTGAGGGGGTCGCGTCGGCGAGGAAAATCCCCGTCGGATCGGAATCACCCGTAAAGTATTCGCAGTGGCGCGGCCGTTGTGCGGCGAGCTTGCAACGCGCGAAATCCTCTCACCGCGACATCTCCTTCTCGCGAAGGAAAAC
>JANOKK010000313.1:0-1643 GCA_031419255.1 Betaproteobacteria bacterium | reverse complement strand
ATGCCGATGAAGTGGAGATGTTTGACTTTATGTTTCATAGGTACTCATCGGCATTGGCGGACGCTTGCGCAAGCAAGCGTCCGCCCCGAGTACGGTCAAAGGCCTTGCGGGCGTTGTCCGCGATGAAGTGGAGGTGTTTGACTTTATGCTTCATGCAGCCAGTTCCATGCAGGCGTTTGCGCACGCGTTGGTGGCATCGGGTTTTCCCAGCGAACGTGCCAGCATAGCCATTGCCAATAATTTTTCGCGCGTAAACTCACGCAGAATTTCCCCCAACATTTGCGGCGTCGTTGCCAATTGCTTCACCATCACACCGGCGCCGGCATCGGCCAGGAAGCGCGCGTTGGCTTCCTGTTCTTCGGCCACAAAATACGGCAGTGGAACCAAAATGCTGGCGATGCCCGCCGCTGCGAGTTCGGCGACCGTGATGGCGCCAGAGCGGCACAACATCAGATCGCACCACGAATATTTTTCGGCCATGTCGTCGATGAACGGCAGCACGTCAGCCGCGACGCCTGCCTGTTGGTACGCCCGCACCAATTCGTCATAATTTTTCTCGCCCGATTGATGAATCACTTTCGGGCGCGACGCCGCCGGTAACGTCGCCAATGCGGCAACCACTAAATCATTGAGCGTTTTTGCACCAAGGCTGCCACCGACGATCAATAACCGCACGGGGCCTTCACGACCACTCATCCGCATGCCAGGCGCCGGCAACGCGGAAATATCGGTACGCACCGGCGTCCCCAGCCATTCCACTTTTTTCGGTTTCGGCAGTAACTTTGCCAACGCATTCTTAGGCGGCTGCTCAAACGTTTTCGGGAAACCCACCAGCACGCGATCGGCGATCAAGGCCAGCACCCGATTGGTCAAACCCGCGTGCGCGCCAGGCTCATGCACCACCAGTGGTTTTCCGCACGCAACACCCATCATGCCGCCGGGAAAGGCGATGTAGCCGCCCATTGAAATCACCACATCCGGTTGCGTTCGGCGGATCACAATGAGCGCCTGCCAGAACGCGCGCAACAGCGTGAACGGCAGCAAGACCCACGCGAGCATGCCCTTGCTACGCACGCCCGACATTTGCACGACCTCAATGTTGATTTTGTCGGCGATACCTGACTTGCCAATCAGCTTGTGTTCCATACCGGTTGGCGTTGCGAGCCAGACCATACGCCAGCCGCGTTGCACTAACACCTCCGCGATCGCGAGACCCGGAAAGATGTGTCCGCCGCTGCCGGCGGCCATGATGAGCGCGGTTTTTTGTTTGGCCGCGTTCACGCGCGAGACACTCCCATGCGCGCCGCACTACCTATCGAGCGATTCTCGGCGTCGATGCGCAGCAACACCGCGACCGCCACGCAATTGACAATGATGCCAGTGCCGCCATAGGACAGGAATGGCAACGTCAGTCCCTTGGTGGGCAGTAGTCCCAGGTTCACGCCCATATTGATGAACGCCTGCACCGACAGCCATACGCCGATGCCTTGTGCAACCAGCGCTGCAAAATAGTTTTCGCGCATCATCGCCTCGCGGCCGACCATGAAAGCGCGGTAGATCAACGCAACAAACAAAGCAATCACCACCGCCACGCCGGCAAAGCCCAGCTCTTCTCCGATCACCGCCAGCAAAAAGTCGGTGTG
>JANOKK010000312.1:0-1383 GCA_031419255.1 Betaproteobacteria bacterium | reverse complement strand
GCCAAACTGGCCATAGCCCAAAATGACCCGTTGGAACAATTCTGCATTTTGCGTATCGGAACATTCGACGATGTCGCCGCGCGGCGTCACTACCTGCAACGCAATCGCCTGATCGGCGCTGCAACCCAAGCGCGGCGAATTGACATCGATGCCCCCCACGCCCAAGGTGCCGCCGACCGACGAAGTCATGTTCAGCGGCGCGGACAAGTAATCCAATCCTTGGCGGCGCAATACTTCGGCGAGGCTATGCCAGAAAATTCCGGCTTCGGTTCGCACCGTCAATTGATCCGCATCGATTTGCAATACGCGGCTCATGCCGGTCATATCCAGCAACACGCCGCCAAACGCAACCGACTCGCCTTCGGTCGTCAAGCCGCCGCCACGTACCGTCACCGGCACGGAATAGTCCTGCGCCGCTTTCAGGAGTGCCGCGATCTGCGTGGCGTTGCGGGCAATGACCACGCCGTGCGGCATGCCATAAGCGGTGCCGCCGGCATCGGTCGCAAACACGCCGCGCGTGGCGAGGTCTTCGCGCAATTCAACATCCGCCTCGCGCAACGCGGCGACAAACATCGGCCAGCCTTCACCTTCCCAGCGCGATGGGTTGGTTTGCTGGCGGGAAATGCCCAACAGTGAGTCAGGGCCGACGGGACAAAAGCCTAGGGGGCGCGGGTCGGAGAGGGCAATCGAAGATGCTGGGGCGGCCATTGTTATTCGGTCAAAAGGTAAATCGGCATAATACAGTTCGTAGGATGGGTGGAGCACAGCGATACCCATCACTGATATTGGTCACAGATGGGTATCGCTGCGCTCCACCCATCCTACTTGCTGCCGCTCGCGATCTGCAAAAAAAACTACCCCACCTTCAACACCAACTTCCCATAATTCTCACCGCGAAACAGCATCCCCAGCACCTCCGGAAAGCGATCAATGCCTTCCTCCACGTGCTCCTTGGACACCATTTTCCCTTCGCGCAACCATTGCTCCATCTGCGCCGCGCCCTCCTTGTACCTCGCGGCGTAATCGAATACCACGATGCCTTCCATGCGCGCGCGGTTCACCAGCAGCGATTAGTAGTTGGCCGGCCCTTGGATCGGCGTGGTGTTGTTGTATTGCGAGATGGCGCCACAGATTACGATGCGCGCTTTCAAATTGATCCGCGTCAAAACAATATCGAGAATCTCGCCGCCGACGTTGTCGAAATACACGTCAATGCCGCTGGGGCACGATTCTTTCAAACCGACTCTTACGTCCTGATTCTTGTAATCCACGCAGGCATCGAAGCCGAGTTCCTTGACCGCGTAGGCACATTTCTCCGGCCCGCCCGCGATACCGACCACGCGGCAGCCCAGAATTTTGGCCACCTGGCCCACCGTAGCGCCC
>JANOKK010000311.1:0-1761 GCA_031419255.1 Betaproteobacteria bacterium | reverse complement strand
GGCGTGTTGAATGAAAGTCAGGCACGTCTGCGTTTGACGCTCGCCAACCCCGTCGGCAATGGCACCGTGCAGGACGTTGTGGTCAACGCAACCGGATACTCCGGTCGCACTGCGGCAGCACAGTGGGCGCAATTGCGCGTCGCGGAACTGGAAGGCGAGTACGCGTTCAATCGTGCCGAGATTCGCCGTTTGGGTAACCGCTTCAAATTGGTGACGCGCGAGACCTCCCTCATCGTGCTGGATCGCATCGAAGACTACGCACGTTTTGAAATTTTGCCGCCTGCTGAATTGCGCGCCGACTATGAACGCGTCGTTGCCCACATGGCCGGGCAGCGCCGTGCCGAGCGCAAGTCGCATCTGGACAATATTGTGCGATTGTTTGAGGAGAAGGCGCGTTGGTGGAATCGCGATTTTCCGAAGGATTCGCCGGTGAAGAGGGAGGCAAAGATCGCGTTGGCTGATCGCATTGCGCCGGTGGCCGCTGGAGCAGTAATGGAGAGGCGCGTGGAGGCCGACCGGCAACGCGCCGATAGCGCCGGCATTCGCGAGTTGTCAAAGAAAGCGTCGAGCGACGCCCCACCGGCATCACCGGCACCACACGGCCGTGTCCCGCCGCCCGAAGCAACAATTACATCACCGCTTCAGGCGCAATCCGCCGCAAAGTCCGACATCGATTCCTCTGCACAAATGAGCGCCACCATCCGCCTTCAAAAGTGGCAGGCTGACGCACCCTATGCGGCGCGCATGCGCGGTGCCGCAGCGGTGGATTTATATCGCGTCTACCTCGATGAAAAACCCGGCTACGCCAATAGCACCGCGTTTTTTCTTGACGCCGCCGACGTGTTTTTCGATAAAGGCCAGGTTGATCTTGGCACGCGCGTATTGACCAATCTGGCCGAAATGGACCTGGAAAATCGCCACATCCTGCGCATCCTCGGCTATCGCTTGATGCAAGCCAAACAACCTGCACTCGCGATTCCGGTCTTCAAGAAAGTGCTGATGCTGAGCCCCGACGAGCCGCAATCGTATCGCGATTTGGGCCTCGCCTATGGCGCCGACAAACAGCCGCAAAATGCGATCAACTCACTATACGAAGTCGTGATCCGCCCTTGGCATAACCGCTTTCCGGAAATCGAGCTCATCACGTTAGCGGAATTGAATTCGATTGTTGCCAACGCTGACGTTGCACTCGATACCCGCGCAATCGATGCGCGCCTGCTCAAAAATCTGCCACTCGATTTGCGCGCCGTGATGACCTGGGATGCCGACAACACCGATATCGATTTGTGGGTGACCGATCCGAATGGTGAAAAGGCTTACTACGGCAATCGCCTGACGTATCAGGGCGGGCGCATGTCGCTGGATTTCACCGGCGGCTACGGGCCGGAAGAGTTCTCACTGAAAACAGCCAAGCCGGGCAAGTACAAGGTCGAAGCCAATTACTTTGGGGACCGTCGGCAAAACGTCACCGGCGCCACCACGCTCTCGCTCAAACTCTCGACCCATTTCGGTTCGCGCAATCAGCAGGATCAGATTGTGACAATGCGGTTGAAGGATAAACGCGAGGTGATTTTTGTGGGGGAGTTTGAGGTGAAGTGAGACGACGTTTGTGCCCTGCAAGTGAGGGTGGAATGCCGCAAAACACGCTATATCCAACTTAAAGGAAACCGCCATGAAACGAAAATTAATACTCGGCATCGCCCTTGCGTTGGCCGCATCAAATGCCCTCGCCATCGGCCACATCGCCCGCATCAATGTCTA
>JANOKK010000310.1:0-1298 GCA_031419255.1 Betaproteobacteria bacterium | reverse complement strand
TGCTCGTGGATTTCCTTTTGCATGAAGTGTTGATAGGGGCCAAGCTCACGCGCATCATCCGTAATATCGCTGAACTTGATTTCGCGCGTGACCGACTTTCCGGCGCGATCCACGACAATGATTTTTTCGCGTGTGAGTTCGGCGACATCGCCTTCTTCCAGATACATCACGCGACGCGTTTCAGGAATAATCGCGGACATGTCGGAGGCGATGAAATTTTCATGTTTGCCTTCGACACCGACACCGATCAATAACGGGCAGCCCATGCGTGCGCAACAGATGACATCGGGCGCACGCACCGACATCACGCCGATTGCGTACGCGCCATGCAGATCGCGCACCGCCTTCTGCGTGGCTTCAAAAAGATTTTTCGTCTCTTGGTAGTAGTGATGCACCAGATGTGCGATGACTTCGGTGTCGGTTTGCGATTCGAAGTGATAGCCGGCGCGCTTCAGGCGTTCGCGTTGCTCTTCATGGTTTTCGATGATGCCGTTATGCACCACCGCGATTTCTTCGCTTGATATATGCGGATGCGCATTGGGCTCGGTCACACCGCCATGTGTCGCCCAGCGTGTGTGGCCGATGCCGAGGATTCCATTGAGGCCTTCTTCAACAATGCCCGCTTCCATTTCGGCCACGCGACCGATGCGCCGCACGCGGCGAATACCGTCATTGACGACCGCAATACCGGCCGAATCGTAGCCGCGATATTCGAGGCGCTTCAGACCTTCAGTGAGAATGGGAACGATGTTGCGATTGGCGATAGCGCCGACGATGCCGCACATTATTTAACTCCGTGACGGGTGACTGATGGGGCGTAACGAGTATCAGAGACTGGCGACATTGTGCCTCTGTCACCCGTCTCCTGTCACCCGTCACGTCTTCTTGACAGGTCGCTTCCAGTCGGGCTTGGAAATTTGCTGTTTGGTATTCATTGTCAGGCCGCCGGGCGGCACATCTTTCCAGACGGTCGTGCCGGCCGCAATATCGGCTCCTTTGCCGATGGTGATCGGTGCCACCAATTGCACGTCCGAACCGATATGCACGTTGTCCTCTATCACGCTGCGATGCTTGTTGGCACCGTCGTAATTGCAGACGATGGTGCCGGCACCGATGTTGACTTTGCTGCCGACGGTGGTGTCGCCGATGTAACTCAGGTGATTGGCTTTGGAATTGAAACCGAATTCGCTCGCTTTGACTTCGACAAAATTACCCAAATGCACTTCATCGCCCAGCACCGTGCCCGGTCGAATTCGGGTATAGGGGCCGATACGGGCGTTGGCGCCAATCGTCGCGCC
>JANOKK010000309.1:0-3782 GCA_031419255.1 Betaproteobacteria bacterium | reverse complement strand
AAAAGGGCTGGACGATCGTCGATGCGGGTTGGATGGCGATGTCGCGCGATCGCGGTACCGCCGCGCAACCGGTTGATCAGGGCTTTGGTCTGGTGTGTGATGCCGATGGCAACGCAATGCCGGATGTCATCATGGTGTCGGCCAATCAGGAGCACGGCATCATCGCGTGCCGTGATGGCATTTCAGGTATGCCGGCTGATATTCCGATAGGCGCGCAACTGCGGATTTTGCCAAACCATGCCTGTGCGACCGGCGCTCAGCATGCGCGCTATCACGTACTCAATGGAACGCCGATGGTTGCAGAGAGGTGGGAGAGAATTGGCGGGTGGTGAGAAGTTTTGCTGGCTGGAATCAGGGCTTCGCCAATGGTTCGGCGGTTTCGTTTGCCGCCGCCGCTTGCTTGATTCCAGCCAGAGCAGTCTCTCAAAAATTGAGCAATATACCCGCCTTGATGCCGCGCCCGGGCAGCGGCGACAGATTGCGTATGGTGTCGATTGACGCCGCATTAAAGGCTTTGTGATCCGTAAGGTTGGTGCCACGCACGAACAAGGTACCGCTGGCTTTCGACAGCGCGAAGCCGTAAGTCACCGCGGCATTGACGAACGTATATCCGGCGGTCGTGCCTTCTGCGTCATCGAATGAAAAACGTTTTTGCCGGGAAACTGTTTGCGACTCCAGCCTTGCACCCCAGGCACCCATGCCCCAGATCAGGCCACCGGTGATGCGCATCGGTGCGATGCGTGGCAACGGTGAGTTATTGGAACGATCCTCCGCACGCACATAGTCGATCTTTGCTTCCAGATCGAGTGTGCAGGGACGTTCGATCAAGCGCCATTTGCCGTCGGCCTCGAAGCCCGTCAGTCGTGCCGACACGGACTCGTAGCGAAATTCCGGCAATACTTCTGCGGTGCAGCCGGATTCCACTGACGTGTCATCGCCGCAGTTTGTAACCCCGATGCGCGCGCCGTTACCGCCGGAATCGCGATCAAGCCCGGTGCGGCGAAGCAGCAGATAGTCGCCGAACTGTTGCACAAATACGCCGACTCGTGCCGAAGACTGATCGTGTTTCCAGCGCAATGCAAATTCAAACGCGGTTGAACGTTCCTTGTTGAAAGTGGGATTGCCCACCTCGTAGGCACCGGTCGCGCCGTGGGGGCCATTGGCATAAAGTTCGTAGAACGTCGGCGCGCGTTCGGTATAAGAATGATTGCCGGTCAGTGAATATTGGTCGTTGATTTTGTAGGTCGCGCCGCTCGAGGCGCTGCCCAGATTGAACGTGCGCGTTATCGCCGGTCCAAAGCGTTCAACACCGGAATTTGCCGTGCCGTCGGAAGCCGCGCGGCTTTTTTCGACGCGTCCACCCAATGAAAAACTCCACGCGCCGCGAGCCAGCTCTTCATACGCAAATACCGCCGCGTTGCGCGTACGTGTCAATGGCACGAACGCCTCGGCACCCAGCGCGGAGAATTCAAAACTCTCTGCCTGCACGCCGAACACGCCTTGTACATCGCCCATTCTGGCGTGCTTCAGCTCCAGCCGAAAATCCCTGCCCTTGTTCTTGAACGTGGTCTGCGGAACGCCGTCATCTCTCTCCGTATGCTGGTAATCGGACTGGCTGGCCTTGGCAAATACGCCGTCCAGCCACCCGCCTATTCGGCTGAAATTGGCTTCAAGCGTATCGCGCTTTTGCCGCATGTCGATGCGCACTGTCGGCTCGGCAACGGTGCCGTAGGCGCTGCGGTATTCCGAGTGCGCGGCACCGATGTAACCCTTGCTGAATTGGTAGGATGCGCCCAGTGCACCGCCCTTTGACGCCGAGGCCGAATTGATGATGGGGTTGGACAATCCCGTGCCGTCCGGAACGCGGTAGTCATCGGTGTCGCGCGCAAAGCCGTCAGCATGTACCGAAAAACCGCCTTGTCCCGCTTCCACTACCGCCGAGGTGCCGCGCTCTTTTTCCGCGCCGCCAAATCGCGTTTCAATGGCACCGCTGATACCGTTGAGCGCAGTGCGCGGCACGCGGTTATCGACCACGTTCACCACGCCGCCGACCGCCGCACCGCTGTACAGCAGCGAGGCCGGGCCGCGCAGTACTTCAATACGTTCGATGATCAGTGGATCCAGCGGCACCGCGTGATCGGGGCTGACATTGGACGCGTCGAACGAGGCACCCTGATTGCTCAAAATGCGAATACGATCGCCGTCCAGCCCGCGAATGATGGGCCGCGAGGCATTCGGCCCGAACCAGGTCGAGGAAACCCCCGGCTGCCCGTTCAAGGTTTCACCCAGCGTGCTGGCGCGCTTTAACAGCAGATTGGTTCCCGACAGTGTTGACACCGGTGCCACCACGTCGCGCGCATCCAGCGGATTGCCAACGACAACAACATCACTCACCCTTTGCACGGGGTGCACCGCTGCACCGATGACCTCTCCTGCCGCTGTTTCGATCTCAGCGCGAGCGTTGCAGGGCAAAAAGTAGATTGATGCGAGCGCAGTGGCCAACATCGATAAACGAAATTGTTGATTCATGATCTCTCCAGAACTCCAAATAACGAAGGCCACGTCGCCGCAGGGCGAGTGGAAAAGAAACGTGCTTCGTTATGCGCGTGGCGGCGCGCGGGCGAGGAAGAGACCGGGGGGATGACGTGCGAGGGGAGACTGAACGAGTGCTGCCGGCACGGCTTGGGTATAAGCCTCGGCAACGACGGTGTGCGCATACAGGCCGGGGTTGATATCGAGTCCAAGCGCAGCATCGAAGTCAGCACAGGCTTTTTCGTCGGCGTGACCGAACAACGAATCCAGCACTGAAGCCGTCGTATCCGCACCCGTTGCCACCATCGTCGCCGGCGCACGCAGGCCCGTGTTCGGATGGGCCGTGCGATGGGTAAGCGCGATCGTCTGCGCCAGCAACACCAGAATGGCGAGCAACAGCGGGAAAGCGTGGCGCATCAGTTGAGTACGAAATGGGAACAAGTGCGTAATCCGTGACTCAGTTAAGCCGATACAACATTTTAGCATTTGCACAAACGCGACGAACGGTGGGGAAAGCGGCGCGTCATTCAACCGCTTCTGTTGGCGCGACGATTTCTACTTGAGCGGAAAAGCGAGTAATTAATGGATCGACACGTTCGCGGTGATATGTCTTGCTCGATACCGTAAAACTCATTGATGCGCACCACCCGCCATGCACCGAAATGTTTGTTGGCATGGCGGACGCCGGCTGATCGAGGCGCGCGTCATAATGACTTTCCGCAATTTAATCCGCCTGAGGTAATGCAATGTCCCGCTCCATACTTGACGAAACCTACATCCATCCCGCGATCCGTGAAAAAATTTCCGCATATCATTCCGACATTATCAACGAGGTTCGCGCCGCCAATGTGGCACACGCGGTCGTTGTCGTCGGCATGTCGCAAAATCCCGCGCCGAAGAAAGCGCGCAAGGCACTCGATGCCGCCGGGTTCGCGCATCATTACCTCGAATACGGCAGCTACTTCAATACCTGGCGTCGCCGCAACGCGCTCAAGATGTGGACCGGCTGGCCGACATTTCCGATGGTGTTTGTGAAAGGCGTGCTGGTGGGTGGGGCGGATGATGTGGTGAAATTGATTGCGAGTGGCGAGCTGAAAAAGATGCTTGGTTAGTGGCATGCAGCAATGCCGCGCAGGCGGGAGCCAGGCGTCGCGGATGCATGAGTTGTGACGATAAAACACAAGCACTGGCGCGCCTTTCGGGGCGAAAGGTGCTGAAACACCGCGCCAATGATTGTGTTCATGGTTTCA